>NZ_LKEK01000096.1:0-4061 GCF_001466905.1 Pseudomonas sp. ICMP 3272 | reverse complement strand
CAACAAAGGCAGCGTGCTGGAAAGCGGCCGCGACATGAGCATCCAGGCCGGACGCGACGTCACCATTGCCCCGACCGAAGTCACCAACAGCCTGTTCTCGGATAGCAAACACAACAGCAGCGACATCACCCAACTGGGCTCCACCGCCAGTTCCGGGCGCGACCTGACCGTTCAGGCCGGACGCGACATCTCCGTCATCGCCAGCCAGATCGACGCCAAATAAACCTCACCATCAGCTCTGCGGCGGACGAAGAACACTCCCTGTCGAAAAGCAAAAAACTGACCCGTCAGGAAGATCACGTCAGCCAGGTTTCCTCCGATCTTGAAGCGGGAGGCAGCGTTGCCTTGCAGGCTGGCCAGAACCTCGCCGTGATCTCTAGTCGTATTACAGCCGGGAAAGAGGCGTATCTGGTTGCTGGTGAGAGTCTGGACATTTTGGCGGCGCAGGACAGTGATTACTCGCTGTATGACAAAAAGAAGAAGGGGAGTTTTGGGGCTAAAAACTTCAAGCGCGATGAAGTGACCGACACGCGCAATATCAGCAGTGAAATCACTACAGGCGGTAACCTGACGCTGGCAAGTGGCGGCGACCAGCGGTATCAGGTTGCCAAACTGAACAGTGGCAATGATTTGTTGATCAACAGTGGCGGCGCAATCGATTTCGAGGGCGTGAAAGACCTCCACGACGAAAGCCACACCAAGAACAAAAGCAGTGCAGCGTGGTTCTCGACAAAAGGCAGAGGGACAACTGACGAGACCTTTCGCCAGAGCGAACTGGTGGCCAAAGGCGAAGTTGCCATTCAGGCCGTCAACGGTCTGCGCATTGATGTGAAACAGGTCGATCAGCAAAGCGTAAGCCAGAGCATCGATGCAATGGTCAAGGCCGATCCGGAACTGGCCTGGATCAAGGATGCCGAGAAACGAGGAGACATCGACTGGCGTCAGGTCAAGGAAATTCACGAAAGCTTCAAGTACGACAACTCGGGCCTTGGGCCTGCTGCGCAGATTGTTGTCGCCATCCTGATGGCGGCGGTGATGGGCCCAGCAGGCTTTGGTTTAAGCGCTGGTATTGGCGGCGCTGTAGCAACCAGCGTTGCGACGACGGCGGTGACGAGCACGATCAACAACAAGGGTGATCTTGGCGCTGTTTTCAAAGACGTGACGTCTTCCAACGCCATCAAGGGATACGCCATGGCGGGAGTCATGGCAGGTTTCGTACCGACCATCAACCCGAAAAATCTGGGCTTGGACCTTGCGAGTTTTCAGACCGTTGCGACTAAGGTGATCACCGAATCTGTGATCAAGACCGCGATCATGGGCGGGAGTTTCAAGGATAACCTTGGCTCTTCCATAGTCACTACGGGAATCGCTACGGGTGGCGCCATTGCCGCAGGCAAGATCGGTGATTTCACTCTGTTCGATGAGGGCAAACTCACCAAAGTTGGCATGCATGCCGTGCTTGGCGGGTTGATGTCCGAGGCCATGGGCGGCGATTTCCGAACGGGTGCCTTGGCCGCAGGCGCGAATGAAATGGTTGTCGATTATCTGGCGGAGAGACTTCTGCCAAAAGGCGTTGACAGAGATTCTCAAGCCTATCAGGCAGGTGTCAGCAAACTGATGACTGCCTCGCAGTTGATCGGTGCTCTGACTGCTGCCGCAACGGGAGGAGACGCATCGGCAGCAGCGGCGGTGACGGCTAATAGTACGCAGTACAACAATCTTGACCACCCTTCGGCCCAGCGGTTGCTTGATGAGCTGCAAGGCTGTCGGGCTTCGCAAGGTTGCTCGGAGCAGAACATCCGCTCAATCATTGCTGACTACGAGAAGCTATCGAGCGAACGCTCAATGGCTATCAATGCTTGCACAAGCCGATCCTGCGTCGAGGACATTCAGAGAAGCGCGGTCTCGCTCACAGAGCCTGTCGCCAAAGACTTGCTTAACTTCTTGAAGCACAGCGTTTCTTACGATATGGCTGGTTTGCTTACAGGCAATCCCGGGGCGGTTGCTGTTCCGTCACAAGGCGTGGATGGTTGGGGCGCGCTATTCGTTTCTGATAAGCAGATGGCTTACGCCAAAAACGTGAAGGAAGGATGGCTGACACCTGAGGAAACGGCCGGGCTTGATCAGTGGGTCAAAGACACGAGCTGGCTCGATGCTCAGAAGGGGAGATCAATAACAGATGTAAAAGAGCGTGCTACTCTGCTTACCGACCTGATGGCTGCAGCAGGGATGACGTTGCTGGGCGGAAGATCATCCGTTGGTACGAGTACACTGGGTGCAAAAGCAACCTTGCCTGTGGCGACCGATCTTGGGAAGGTTTCATTTAACGCTGCTAACGGAGTCGGAACCATATACTCCCCTAAAGTGACGATGAAGGCCGGTGAGGTTATATTTGACGACTTTGCTGTAGGTACATGGAAAGGTTTTATGGGCTATGGTCCGGACGGGGCTTCAGAATTAGTGGGGCCGCTTAAAAAACTCCTAGAATATACTCAGTCTCAAGGAGCCAAGACAGTCACCCTTAAAGGTTATTACGCGTCAGAGGAAGGCGCAGCATTAGGGGCCGGGAAAGTGGGCGAGAAATTCTCTTTTAGTTTTCCGGCTACCAAAGAAGGACTTAGAAATTTTTTGAAGGGGCTAAAGTAGTGAGCCATCCAAATTCAGTGAGCAAGCATCTGAAAAGCCTCAATGTGTCTGGTTATGGAGGCTATATACCTCTCAGTAGTGGCCTCGAAATGGGCCAGGGGGTATATGAGATTTGTTTAGATGGCTGTACCTTAAAGATTTTTGAAAAAGGCGTAGCTATAAAGTTTAAGGAAAAAAATATTGATGCTCTTTACTCTGATATATTAAAGATTACTAGTCATCTATCTGCGGCGGTGTTTTCGCAGGCTTCGGCGAACCAGAATGTGAATATTTCAATTCCTTTGGAAATTCATCTTTCGGAGAGTATTGTGGTTTTTGAAGTTCAGTTGCTAATTTATTCTAGGGTGTTAATTATTTTAAATGATATGTGGCGAGGTTATAAAAAATAAAGTGTCAGTCAGCTTGGTGCAAAAGGCGCTAGGAATCTTCCCCTCAAGGATGCTGATCGTATAGCCGAGGTAAATAAGACCCTTGACTGTATCGAAACTGGCGGTCCTTTTCCTTACAAACAAGATGGAACCATTTTTAGGAATAAAGAAGGTAAGCTTTCAGAAGAAGATTATCGAGAGTATACCGTTGATACGCCCGGTGCTAATAATCGCGCCAAACGTCGCGTAGTTCAAGGTGCGAACTCTGGCAGGACGTACTAAACAGAAGATCATTACGACAATTTTTATCCAGGTTAATCCGAATAGGAGGTAGTCATGACGAGTATCAAATATTTGAAAAAGGCCTCTATAGTTTCGATCCACTTTGTCCGCACTGAGGAAATCAAGCATGCGTTAGATTCTCTAGGGGGTATGGTGGCTAGAGGCTCAATAGTGAATGTAAGGTCAGATAAGGATTTGTTTGAGGTTGTGGCATCGGCAATGAAGTTTCCAGATTATTTTGGGAATAACTGGGACGCTCTCGACGAGTGTCTGGGCGATATGTTTCCTGCTGACAGTTATTGTCTCGTTCTACGCGAAGCGGCTAAAGGATGGTCTCAGGCCCCATACGCGTTGGGGTGCTTTGCAACGGCCTGGTTGGAAGCAGCTGAATGTTGGGCGAAAAGCGGAACGCCATTCCATTTGGTGTTCGTTATGTAAAAGGTGCAAAAGCGGCAAGCGAAGTAGTGCCTCCCGCACCTAATGTCACTTCTGGCGCGACTCGGACAGGTGTTGTTCGTTCAAATGCCGCAGATTGGAGTGCACTGCGTGATAACCGGGATGACCTTGGGTATGGTCAAATCTTAAGTCCTGAAAATAGGGCCGCAATTGCTAAAGGNTTTCTGAAGATGCAGGGCCAAAGGGCGAAAGAATTTCTATGCACCATGTTCAGGGGGCAAACACTGCCTGATACACGGCATTTGGACGCGCACATGCCAAGAGGTTTTAGATATAATCCGGGCGGTCCAGAGGCTGCTCTCCCGGCAT
>NZ_LKEK01000095.1:0-4199 GCF_001466905.1 Pseudomonas sp. ICMP 3272 | reverse complement strand
GCGGCCAACCGCCTCAACTTCAACACCAGCCGCTTCGATCACGTCAAAGACAACCGCCTCAAACAGTGGGCGAACCACGAGTACAAATACGACGCCTGGGGCAACCTGATCGAAAAAGTCGTCGGCATCGTGCGCTGGCAGACCTTCACCTACGACTGCGAAAACCGCCTGGTCAAAACCGAAACCATGGCTGACACGCAGGTGGAAAGCACCAGCAGCTATCAGTACGACAGCCTGGGCCGAAGAGTCGCCAAACAGTCCGAAATCAAAGGCCAGACCGACCACAAGCGCTTCCTCTGGCAAGGCCTGCGCATGCTGCGCGAAGAAAGCCCGGGACAGAGCAGCCTGTATATCTACGAGCCCGGCAGCTATGAGCCGCTGGCCCGCGTGGATGAGAAAGAGGGCGAGGTAGAGAACAAGGTTTACTACTTCCACACCGACCAGATCGGTACGCCGCTGTGTGGATGAGAAAGAGGGCGAGGTAGAGAACAAGGTTTACTACTTCCACACCGACCAGATCGGTACGCCGCTGGAAATGACCGATGCCGAAGGGCAGATCGTCTGGCAGGCGAAGTACCGGGCGTGGGGTGCGGTTGAGAAGCTGGTGGTGAACGAGATTGAACAGAACCTGCGGTTTCAGGGGCAGTATTTTGATGCCGAGACGGGGCTGCATTACAACACGTTTAGATATTATGACCCGGAGATTGGCCGGTTTATAACGCAGGATCCGATTGGCTTGCTGGGTGGGTTTAATTTATACATATACGCTCCAAACTCTACAGGCTGGATAGACCCCATTGGCTGGGTAAAGGTATACCGGAACCTAAGACCAGACGAGCTTGTAAGCGACGGTATCTCTGCCAAAAATCCTGGAAGAGGCATGTCACCCGCGGGCCATGTTCGCAACGGCAGCTCACCTAACTTCAAAGGTTCTCAGTATGTCTCTACGACCACAGACATGGAAGTTATAAATAAGTATAAAGGAACGGGACAAACCACTATAAGCTTTGATACTGATGATGTAGTACACGACAGCCACGGTAACAAAAGTATTGTAGATATTTCTACTCCTGACAAGGCTGCCTCGGCGGGACTGAAAGGTCCAGCCGCTCACTATGCGGCGGCATCAAGAGAAATATTAGTCGAAGGGCATGTTCCATCAAGCAAGATCACTATTTGCTAAGGTAATAAATATGAACGCTGAAATCGCCGTTGATCTGATCGATGCAAGACTCTTGGGAGCAGACTCTATTCCAGTAAAAATACGGACTAGGGCCAAAGTTTCTGAAAAAGAAGTTGCTGAGTTATTTTCAGCCATTGACTTTATAATTAGCTACTACAGTGAAAAAGACATTATCCCCAAAAGGATAGCACTAGCTTTCGTTGACATATATGTCAACTTCAATGTCTCGGATGACTTTTACGATGAAAGCGAAACTCAAAGATACGAAGATATTGGAATAGCACTACAAGAAAAAGCATATGAGCTATTTGAATAAGCAGTACACAACTGAATAGTTCAGTGGATTGATCTTCATCGCCGTACGTTCAAGACTGGCGTTGTTGAGCACGGGATAAGCGATAGTGAGTATTTCGATTGCCGTTACGACTTCAAACAGAGTACATCGTGGGCAGTCGATATGCTTGGGCGTAAATTTGAGATTCATTACAACAAAGACCGCCGCGGCGCCTCCTGCCGCGATTACAGCGGATCCGGGTGATTATCTCCCACCGTAAGCCGTATCTGAAGGATGGAGATCCTCGAAAAGGCGATGGCTCCTGCCAAGACTTATTTTTTGTTAATACAGCTTGAACAGTGATGGCTACCTTTTACGTAAATAGATAGCCTATGCTCTCACCCACCTGAACTGTCAGAATTTGATATTCGTACATGCTAACCACGCCTTCCTAAAAGGCCTATACTGATGGTTTTTTCTTTACGGACACCGTTACACTTGCGGTATTCGATCTCGACGCCCTCAAACACAGGGTGGAAGATACCTGCGATTGGTGGAGTATTGCAGAAGATGAGCTACTTGAAACAAATAAAGGAAACATTGCTTGCTTTGGCCTCGGCCAGGATGGAAGGTATGATGTTGAAATACTGACGACCTATCAAGAGAGTGTCACATCCTGTGGGTACTATCCGGCTAGGCGAGTATGTCGGATTACTGCTTTTTAAAAACTTGGTGGTTTTACAGTTGAGCTCGGTTGCCGCTTCTTAAAGAACGAGGTTGAGCAGAACCTGCGGTTTCAGGGGCAGTATTTTGATGTCGAGACGGGGCTGCACTGCAACACGTTTCGGTATTATGACCCGGAGATTGGGCGGTTTATAACGCAGGATCCGATTGGGTTGGCTGGAGGGTATAACCTGTACCAGTACAATATAAATCCAATTCGCTGGATTGACGTGACGGGTCTAGCCGGATGTACCTTGATAAAAGCAGATGCCGTTGATCACGACTACCTTTTAAGGTTAAAACGCTCCAAATATCCAAAAACCTTTGGTCACATACAAGACGCAATCAATGGCGGGCAGCCGTACATAGTAACCATTCAGAGAGATGCAGCAAAATTAAATAGAAAGACAAGCCTCAAAGACGTTAATACAATGAAGTCAAAAGATCGCGACGAATGGCCTATGGCCATGTTTAAAGAGGGAGGGAACGGTGCAAGTGCTAGGCACATCGGTCCTAGTGATAATCGAGGAGCAGGATCCAGTATTGGTAATGTGCTTTCAGGTCTTCCAAATCGAACTAAAATTAAAGTAGAGGTTTTCTAATGGCAAATTCTAATCAAGTAGTAGATTTACTCATATCTCATAGCCAAATTCAAATTCGGTCACGCGCCTATGACGAAGCTTCGAGCCAATGGGGCAAGCTAAATATTGATCAAGGCGCTGTAATACATAAAGACTACGTAATATTTGACCCCCTACCAGATGACGCATTTGGTGCAAATATAAGCTTGACTCTGGACACAAAATTTAATTTGGACACACAAACTCAACGCTGCATAGTAGTCCCCTTTTTTGTTTCAAAAAAAAACGAATTAGAGGTTGCCTCAGCTGCTGAAGAAGCCAAAGTCGTTCTAGATGTCGAAGAGCGCCAATATGCTCTTTACTATGAAATTTGTGAAGGTGATGAAATTTTTTATAAGTTCACGTTTGTGCCTTCCAATGATGAGCTTGATGCAAAATATCTTATGGATGATCCATGGGGTGGGGTAAAGGGACAGTCACTGGTTAAGGGCGTTGCTTAGTCTCCAAGCTATTGGTTTTCGTTTTCTGCCATGATGCCGTCAAAATTTTCTGAACTATATAGCTCTTTAAAATCTTGGTCGAAAAAAGGGGCTGTCAACTTTGTGCCAGCCCTTCTTTTTTCAATCTGCAGTCTGCTGGCAAAGCTAAATGACGACGTGCGTCAGGACTATGCATACGACAACGGTGACCGACTGCTATCGATCAAACGTAAGCCGACGGACTTAGGCTGAAAACTGGGCGTCACCGCTGAAAAGATCGACTTCGCCTACGACCTGCTCGGCCGCCTCGTCAAAGAAACTACGCCTCAGGGCGCGCTGGCCTACGAGTACGATCCGCTCAGCAACCTGACCACGCTGACGCTTCCTACCGGCCAGTACCTGAATCACCTGTACTACGGCAGCGGTCATCTGCACCAACTGAATCTGGATGGCCAACTAATCAGCGACATGGAGCGCGACGACCTGCATCGCGAGGTCTACCGCACCCAGGGCAAACTCACGAGCTGCTTCAGCTACGACAGCATGGGGCGCAAGGCCTGGCAGTATGCGACCACCCTGCCCGCGGAAAAGCTCTCACAGATCCAGAACCCGCTCATAAAACCAGAACGCTACGTCGAACACGCCTACAACCCGGTCCACCGCCGCTACGAATACGACCCGGCCGGTGAACTGAGCCGCACCCTCGACAAACTGCGCGGCGAAACCCAGTACGAATACGAAGCCAACGGCCAGTTGCTGGCGCGCAACACCGGCAGAGTGGTCGACGGCGAAGAATTCCGCTACGACGCCGCGGCCAACCGCCTCAACTTCAACACCAGCCGCTTCGATCACGTCAAAGACAACCGCCTCAAACAATGGGCGAACCACGAATACAAATACGACGCCTGGGGCAACCTGATCGAAAAAGTCGTCGGCATCGTGCGCTGGCAGACCTTCAC
>NZ_LKEK01000094.1:0-5244 GCF_001466905.1 Pseudomonas sp. ICMP 3272 | reverse complement strand
CAACGAGGCGCAGTTCAAGTACCTGATGAACAACGCCATTGCCAGCAAACAGCAGTTGAACCTGGCGGTGGGCGTGTCGCTGAGTGCACAACAGGTCGCTGCACTGACCCACGACATCGTCTGGCTCGAAGAGCACGAAGTGAATGGCGAGAAGGTGCTGGTGCCAGTGCTGTATCTGGCTCAGAGGTAACGACGTCTCGCTGATTGCCGGGCAAAACCTCGACAACGTCGGCACTTTGCGTGCGGCCAACAACCTGTCGGCTGCCGCTGGAAATGACCTGGTCAACAGCGGCCTGATAGAAGCTGGCAACCGTCTGGACTTGCTGGCAGGTAATGACCTGATCAACAAATCCGGGGGCATTATCGCCGGACGTGATGTGACACTGACCGCCCTGCGCGGCGATGTCATCAACGAACGTACCGTGACCAGCCATCAGAGCGCTGCGGATGATGCGACCTGGCGTAAGGAACGGCACGTATCGAAGCGGCTAACGACATGACCCTGCAAGCGGGTCGTGACGTGAAAAACACCGGCAGCGTATTGCAGGCTGGTCGTGATTTGAGCATTTCCGCGGGCCGTGACGTCGCTATCGACTCGGCCCAGACCGAGAACGGCCAGACACGCGGCGTGAACTCCAGTAATTCCAGCATCACGCAACTGGGCTCCACAGTCAGCGCCGGACGCGACCTGACGGCCCAGGCCGGCCGCGACATCAACGTGATCGCCAGCAGCATCGACGCCAAACGCGACATCGCGATGGCCGCAACGGAAAACCTGACCCTGTCCTCGGCGGCTGATGAACAGCATTCGTACGGCAAGAGCAAGAAGGTGACCGAGCAGGAAGATCATGTCAGTCAGGTGTCTGCGGACCTGAAAGCGGGCGGCAGTGTGGCTTTGCAGGCAGGGCAGAATCTGGCCGTGATCTCCAGCCGTATTACCGCTGGGAAAGAGGCGTATCTGGTTGCGGGTGAGAATCTGGACATTCTTGCTGCGCAGGACAGTGATTATTCGCTGTACGACATGAAGAAAAAAGGCAGCTTCGGCGCGAAGAAAACTCAGCGTGACGAAGTGACCGATGTGAAAAACGTCGGTAGCGAAATTACTACCGGTGGCGACCTGTTGCTGTCGAGCGGCGGCGATCAGAAGTATCAGGCTGCGAAGCTGAAGAGCGGTAAGGACCTGACGATCGAGAGTGGTGGTGCGGTTACGTTTGAGGGCGTTAAGGACCTGCATCAGGAGAGTCACGAGAAGAGTGACAACAACGCCTTTTGGGTTTCCTCCAAAGGTAAAGGTAATACCGACGAGACTTTACGCCAGAGCGAACTGGTTGCCGCCGGTGAAGTAACCATTAAAGCCGTCAATGGATTGCAGATCGATATCAGGCAGGTTGATCAGCAAACGGTCACCCAGAGCATCGATGCAATGGTCAAAGCCGATCCACAACTGGCCTGGCTCAAGGATGCTGAAAAACGCGGTGACGTGGACTGGCGGCAAGTGAAGGAGATTCACGACTCCTTCAAGTACAGCAACTCGGGTCTTGGTCCAGCCTCGCAAATTATCATCGCGATTATCATGGCTGCTGTTGTGGGGCCTATGGCAATGAGCGCGGTAGGTGCATCCACAGGGGCAGCAGTCACGGCAGGTACGATGAGTGCCAACACTGCAGCGTTCCTCTCAGCGGGCGCAGGTGCTGTTGCAGCGGGTGCTGCTACCAACGCAACGGTCAGCGTTATTAATAACCGTGGAAACCTTGGGGCGGTATTTAAAGATGTAACTTCTTCCGATGCCATAAAAGGGTATGTCATCTCGGGAGTGACGGCGGGTCTGACGGCTGCGTACTTTGATGGTTGGACGGGTACGCATAGTGATCCGAACACCGGCAAGATTGTTGGAGCCAAACTCTCCACTTGGGAAGGCGTGGGTCAGTTTGCCGGTAATCAGGTTCTGCAGAACGGGACGTCAGCGCTGCTGAGTAATGCTCTTGGCAAGGGCGGCAGCGGCAGTGATGCACTCAAGACTGCGTTGTTCAATACCTTGGCGGCGGCGAGTTTCAATGCAGTGGGTGACTATACCTACGGCAAATTTGCGGAGGGTATGCCTCCCAAGGTCATCATTCACGCAATGGTGGGAGGACTGCTGTCAAAGGCTACAGGCGGAGATTTCAGGACTGGTGCGTTGGCTGCAGGTGCCAATGAAGCCTTGGTTGTGTCTTTGGAGAGTTTGGTCCAGAACGATAAAACTCTGCTTCCTATGGCTTCACAAATTGTTGGCGTTTTGGCAGCAGCTTCATCTGACGATGCCAACGCGGACTCAATTGAAAAAGCTGCCTGGATTACTAAAAATGCCACGATGTATAATCGGCAGTCCCATGAAGATGAAGAAATGGCTAAGCGTGACGAGGTGAAGAAAGGAGGGTTCACTAAGGAGAATTTGGACAAGGCATCGTGTTATGTAATTAAGTGCTGGGCACAGTATGATCGGGCTAGTCCGGAATATCGAGATAGTATGATAAAAGAGTCTGACGTTGCAGGGCTTGGTAATGAGCTTATGTGGGTTGATGCCCAGCAGGAGAAGGGACTGTTCAACTATAGCTATATCGATGCCGCTAAAGATCTAGCGACTCGCGATGTTATTCCTTTGGGTACTGAAACGGGATCTATTGTAACTGGTGGGATTAGTGTGGCCTCAGGGTATACTTTATGTGGAAGCGGAGTAGGTTGCGTCTTCGGTGCTCCGATGGTTGCATTTGGCGCTGGTAACGTCGTAGAAGGCGGTACGGGTATTTACAACCACTTTTATGGTGGGGGTGAAGGGTATAATCCTGTAAAAGAGGCATTCTCCCTTCTTCCTGGTAATCTGGGGGGCGTTGTCTACAGTAGCGCCGATTTTGCTCTTTCGCTGGGTGCCGGGCTAGTGAAGGTTCCTTTAAAAATGGGCTTGGCTGATGGTCTGAATAGGCCTAAGTCGATGTTTGGAGTTATGGTGAGTGGCGTGGATAACAACTTCTTTCTACCAGCTATAGGGGCTACTCCTTATGGCACTGCGATGGGTATGTATTTCTATAGTCTCGCAGGAAAAGGAAATAGCATCTATAAAGAGGTTTCTGATGAAAAGAAATAAGTATTTCTATTTTTTGTTTATGTCTTTTGCCTTGCTAAGTATGGTTTTAGGTGTGAGTATATTTTTTGCAATTATAATATCCGCTCTTTTTTCGGTTTTATTTAAGACCGACTCGGCTTGGGTGTATTATGTGGTTGGTGGGCCTCTGGCTATTCTGTTTGCGACTTTTTGGACTATTAAGCGCTGGGCTTTTGTGAAGGCTTTTGTGACGGAATGAATTATCTCCGAAAGGAATATTTGCCGTTCCTCGTCACAAGGGTAGGACATAGCTCGGTGACGGAAAACCGCAGACAGTTGAACAATTTTGATCGTCTTTTAGCGGAGAGGTTGCAAGGAAAGCTGCTGCTAGTGTTGACTAAGTCCAGCCAAGTGCGAGCATTGCCAATGGTTGTATTGAAATGCCCACGCGAAGAAGTGGATGCTCTTGCTAAAGAGTTGGTTGAGTGCATCACAAGTTCTGACCCACTGGCATGCCGTAGAAGGGTGCAAGATGAATATCAGACCTTGAACGATGGCAAAACCGGTGCGGGGCTGCAAGGTTGCAACGCGTCTAGGGAGACTCTGAAAAAGACTTCCTAATTTGGCAAAATCTCCGGACACCAGTCGCCGAGCTTTTCGATGATGAAACAGATGACCTTCGCCGACGCCGAGTATGCCGGCAAGCGCAAGCAGACCCGTAAGGAATTGTTCCTGATCGAGATGGATCAGGTGGTGCCCTGGAAAGGTTTGATTGCCCTGATTGAGCCCTATTATCCAAAAGGAGAAGGTGGCCGGCCCGCCTACCCACTGATGGCGATGCTGCGTGTTCATCTGATGCAGAACTGGTTCGGCTACAGCGATCCGGCGATGGAAGAAGCGCTGTATGAGACGACCATCCTGCGTCAGTTTTCAGGCCTGAGCCTGGAGCGAATTCCAGACGAAACCACCATTCTCAACTTCCGTCGTCTGCTGGAAAAGCACGAGTTGGCGACCGGGATTCTCGGCGTAATTAATGGTTATCTGGGCGACCGTGGCTTGTCGTTGCGTCAAGGCACCATCGTCGATGCCACGTTGATTCACGCGCCCAGTTCGACCAAGAACAAGGATGGCAAATTCGGCGCCAAGGCTCACATCGGCGCCGACGACGAGTCAGGCCTGGTGCACAGCGTGGTAGTAACAGCGGCCAATGTGGCAGACGTCACGCAGGTTGCCAAACTGCTGCACGGCGAGGAAAACGTAGTCTGCGCCGACGCAGGTTACACCGGGGTCGAGAAGCGCGAAGAACACGCTGGGCGCAAGGTCATTTGGCAGATTGCCGCCCGCCGCAGCACTTACAAAAAGCACGGAAAACGCAGTATTTTGTACAAGGCGATCCGCAAAATCGAGAAGGCCAAGGCCCAGGTTCGCGCCAAGGTCGAGCATCCGTTTCGGGTCATCAAACGCCAGTTTGGCTATGAAAAAGTGCGCTTTCGGGGCTTGGCCAAGAACACCGCGCAGATGGTGACGTTGTTCGCCCTGTCAAACCTGTGGATGGCCTGCCGACATTTGTTGGCGAGCGCAGGAGAGGTGCGCGTGTAATGCAGGAAATGGTTACCGCAAAAGGCTTTGCAGCGGCCGAAAGAGCTGAAAAGCGAAGATAATTGAGCAAATTTCGACATGCATCGTTTTTTGAAAAGTGCTGAGGACTCGGTAGCCGGAAAACATCCGGCTACTTCAGACCTTCCCTAGCTAGAGGTTTTCTCTAGTGGTGCAAAAGGAATAGGCGAGGTTTCAGGATCCGCAAAAGACTTCTCAATTGCCGACCGCGTATTTGGTCAGCTCAATCCTGCCGGACACCGGGAAAGTCGAAGGCAAGGAATTCGACCTCAGCGCAACTGTCGTGGTCGGCTTTGGCGGCAGCGTCAGCGGCTCGGTCGGGTACGGTCAGACCAACGGCTCCAAAAACTGGATCGAGGAACAGACCCGCATCACGGCCAAAGACAAGGTCGACATCCGCACCGAGAACCACACCCAACTCGACGGCGCGTTGATCGCTTCCGATAGCGGCAACCTCAAGCTGGACACCAACACGCTGGGCTACAGCGACATCGCAGGCAAGGATAAAGAGCACGGTTACTACCTGAACGTTGGTGGCTCGTACGGTA
>NZ_LKEK01000093.1:0-5550 GCF_001466905.1 Pseudomonas sp. ICMP 3272 | reverse complement strand
TGGCGACCCACACTCGGATCGTTGGCTACTGGCGCTGATTGATCACCACATGATCAGCGACCACACCACCCTGGAACTCATAGTCGAAGAAATTCGCCTGCTGATGCAAGGCCAGAGCGCAGACCTGCTGCCACCGCAGCCTTATCGGGAGTTTGTCGCACAGGCCCTCGCCAGCCCTTCAAGTGCCCACGAAGCCTACTTCACCCGCCGTCTGGCTGATGTTGACTCACCCACCGCTCCGTTCGAACTGCTGGAAGTTCAGGGCGACGGCAATGACGTTGAAGAGGCCGAACTGGCATTGAGCAGTGACCTCTGCGCACGTATCCGCACTCAGGCCCGGGAGCGCGGCATGTCCCCGGCGGTTCTGTTCCACGTTGCCTGGGCTCAGGTGCTGGCCCGTTGTACCGGTCGCGATGATGTGGTGTTCGGCACCGTGGTCACCGGCCGCCTGCAAGGTACGTTCGGCGCCGAGCGGGCCATGGGCATGTTCATGAACACCCTGCCGGTTCGCGCGCAACTGGCCACGCAAGGCGCCCAGGAACTGGTCATGGCCACCCACCGTGATCTCAGCGAATTACTGAGCCACGAGCAGGCATCATTGGCCCTCGCCCAGCGTTGCAGTAGCGTGGCCACGGCGGTGCCGTTGTTCTCCAGCCTGCTCAACTACCGGCATCAGGGCAAGGACAGCCAGTTGCAATGGCCGGGCATGCGCTTGCTCGACAGCTCTGAGCGCACCAATTACCCGTTGTGCTTGTCGGTTAACGATTACGGCAGTGACCTCGGCCTGTTGATACACAGCGTGCAGCCCGCGGACCCGCAACGCCTGTGCGCCATGATGCAGTGTGCACTGGAGCAATTGACCGACGCGCTGGCGCACACGCCGCAGATGGCCGTTACGCAGCTGGATGTGCTGCCCGCCGCCGAGCGCAATCGGCTGTTGGAGACCTTCAACCAGACCCGCCAGGACTACCCGACTGACCTGTGCATTCAGCACCTTTTTGAAGCGCAGGTACGCACCCAACCTGATGCCATCGCCGTGGCTTTCCAGGCGCAGCGCTTGAGCTATGCCGAATTGAACCGTCAGGCCAACCGTCTGGCGCATCATCTGATTGGCATGGGCATCGGCCCGGATGATCGGGTGGCGATCTGCGTCGAGCGCGGCGTGGAAATGATGGTCGGCCTGCTCGGTGTGCTCAAGGCCGGAGCGGCTTACGTGCCACTGGACCCGGCCTACCCGGCCGAGCGCCTGGCCTACATGATCGAAGACAGTACGCCGTCGGCGTTGCTGACACAGAGCCACTTGCAGGGGTATCTGCCGACTCTGGCCTTGCCGCTGGTATTGCTCGACGACGATCAGCGCAGCACGTTTACCGAGCGTGACGACAACCCGGTGGTGCAAGCCCTCGGTGCGCGCAACCTGGCCTATGTGATCTACACCTCGGGTTCCACTGGCAATCCGAAGGGCGTGATGATCGAACACCGTGGTCTGGTCAACTACAGCATTGATGCCGCGCGGCTTTTTGCTCTGTCCCCAACCGACACCGTGCTGCAACAGAACACCCTGAACTTCGACCTGTCGGTGGAGGAAATCTTCCCGGCCTTGCTGGCTGGTGCCACTCTGGCACCAAGCAGCGATATCTTCGGCAGCGAAGGCACTGAAAGTCACGGCATTCAACTCACCGTCCTGCACCTGACCGCCGCGCACTGGCATACGCTGGTGGCCGAGTGGCACAACCAACCGCAGGTCGCTGAGCAACGTCTGCAGCATGTGCGCTTGATCAACGTCACGGGTGACGCACTGTCGGCACAGAAGCTCAAGCTCTGGGACGAGATGCGCCCGGCACACACTCGCCTGATCAACACGTACGGTCCGACCGAGGCCACCGTTTCCTGCACCGCCGCCTACGTCAGCCATGACGCCGTGGCCGGCAGCGAAGGCAGCGGCAACGCGACCATCGGCAAGCCGATGGCCAACACCCGTATCTACCTGCTCGATGCTCAGCAGCAGCCAGTGCCATACGGCGTGGCCGGTGAGATTTTCATCGGTGGCGACGGCGTGGCGCGGGGTTACCTGAATCTTGAAGAGGTTAATGCCGAGCGCTTCCTGGCGGATCCGTTCAGCAACAGCCCTGACGCGAGGATGTACAAAACCGGCGACCTGGCGCGCTACATGGCCGACGGCCGTATTGAATACCTGGGCCGTAACGACTTCCAGGTCAAGGTGCGTGGTTTCCGTATCGAACTGGGCGAAATCGAAGCCCGTCTGGGCAATTGCGCCGGGGTCAAGGAGGCGGTAGTGGTCGCCCGGGAAGATAATCCGGGAGACAAACGCCTGGTGGCCTATGTGGTTGCACAGCCGCAAAGCCAGCTTACAACTGCTGAACTGCGTGCCGAACTGGCACCGCAACTGGCCGAGTACATGCTGCCGAGCGCGTTCGTGATCCTCGACGCCTTGCCGTTGACGCCGAACCGCAAGCTGGATCGCAAGGCCTTGCCAGCCCCGCAAGCCGATGCACTGATCAGCCGTGGCTATGAAGCCCCACAAGGCGAAACCGAAGAGCAGATCGCGGCTATCTGGCAAGACCTGTTGGGCATTGAGCAGGTAAGCCGTCACGACCATTTCTTCGAACTGGGTGGCCACTCACTGCTGGCCGTCTCGCTGATCGAGCGTCTGCGCAAGCGCGGCCTGAATCTCAACGTAAAGACTGTATTCACTGCGCCCAGCGTGCGTGAAATGGCCTTGGCTATCAGTCAGGATAAACAAGCCCTGTTCCAGGCACCGGCTAACCGGATCCCGGCCGACTGCACGCAATTAACGCCAGACATGTTGCCGCTGGTGGAACTGAGCGTTGATGAGATTGAACTGATTACCTCGGCCGTTCCGGGTGGAGCCGCCAATATCCAGGACATCTATCCGCTGGCACCGCTTCAAGAAGGCATCCTGTTCCATTACCTGCTGAATCGTGAACGCGACGCCTACCTGATGCGCTCTACGATCGAGTTCGACAGCCGTGCGCGTCTTGACGCCTTTCTTGAGGGCCTGCAAACGGTTATCGACCGCCATGATGTCCTGCGCAGTTCGGTACATTGGATCGGCCTGTCACAAGCGGTGCAAGTGGTGCACCGCCAGGCGCAATTCGCGGTACATACCCTCACGCTGACGCCGGACGAAGACGCACTCAGCCAGGTGGATCGTCTCACTGATCCCAATCGTCTTAGCCTGGACCTGCGACAGGCCCCGCTGCTACTGGCCTACATTGCTGGCGACCCACACTCGGATCGTTGGCTACTGGCGCTGCTTGATCACCACATGGTCAGCGATCACGTCACTCTGGAGCTCATACTCGAAGAAATTCGCCTGCTGATGCAAGGCCAGAGCGCAGACCTGCTGCCACCGCAGCCTTATCGGGAGTTTGTCGCACAGGCCCTCGCCAGCCCTTCAAGTGCCCACGAAGCTTACTTCACCCGCCGCCTGGCTGATGTTGATTCACCCACCGCTCCTTTCGAACTGCTGGAAGTTCAGGGCGACGGCAATGACGTTGAAGAAGCCGAGCTGGCATTGAGCAGTGACCTTTGCGTACGTATCCGCACTCAGACGCGGGAACGCGGCATGTCCCCGGCTGTGCTGTTTCATGTCGCCTGGGCTCAGGTGCTGGCCCGCTGTACCGGCCGCGATGATGTGGTGTTCGGCACCGTGGTGACCGGTCGTCTGCAAGGTACGGTCGGTGCCGAGCGGGCCATGGGCATGTTCATGAACACCCTGCCGGTTCGCGTGCAATTGGCCACACAAGGTGTCCAGGAACTGCTCATGGCCACCCATCGTGATCTCAGCGAGTTACTGAGCCACGAGCAGGCATCATTGGCCCTGGCTCAGCGTTGCAGTAGCGTGGCCACGGCGGTGCCGTTGTTCTCCAGCCTTCTCAACTACCGGCATCAGGGCAAGGACAGCCAGTTGCAATGGCCGGGCATGCGCCTGCTCGACAGCGCCGAACGCACCAACTACCCGCTGTGCTTGTCGGTCGACGATTACGGTAGTGAGCTCAGCCTGGTGATACACGGTGTGCAGCCCGCGGACCCGCAACGCCTGTGCGCCATGATGCAGTGCGCACTGGAGCAATTGACCGACGCGCTGGCGCATACACCGCAGATGGCCGTTACGCAGCTGGATGTTCTGCCCGCCGCCGAGCGTAACCGGTTGTTGGAGACCTTCAACCAGACCCGCCAGGACTACCCGACTGACCTGTGCATTCAGCACCTGTTTGAAGCACAGGTACAGGCGCAACCTGACGCCATCGCCGTAGCTTTCCAAGCGCAGCGCTTGAGCTATGCCGAGTTGAACCGTCAGGCCAACCGTCTGGCTCACCACCTGATCGGCCTGGGCATCGGCCCGGATGATCGAGTGGCGATCTGCGTCGACCGCGGCGTGGAAATGATGATCGGCCTGCTGGGTGTGCTCAAGGCCGGAGCGGCTTACGTGCCACTGGACCCGGCCTACCCGGCCGAGCGCCTGGCCTACATGATCGAAGACAGTACGCCGTCGGCGTTGCTGACACAGCGTCACTTGCAGGAATATCTGCCGACTCTGAGCTTGCCACTGGTGTTGCTCGACGATGATCAGCGCAGCACGTTTACCGAGCGTGACGACAACCCGGTGGTGCAAGCCCTCGGCGTGCGCAACCTGGCCTATGTGATCTACACCTCGGGTTCCACTGGCAATCCGAAGGGCGTGATGATTGAACACCGTGGTCTGGTCAACTACAGCGTCGATGCTGCACGCCTGTTTGATCTGTCCCCAACCGACACTGTGCTGCAACAAAACACCCTTAACTTCGACCTCTCGGTAGAGGAGATTTTCCCGGCACTCCTGGCCGGTGCCACCCTGGCGCCGAGCCGCGAGATCTTCGGCAGTGAGGGCAGTGAAAATCACGGCATCTACCCAACCGTCCTGCACTTGACCGCCGCGCATTGGCATACGCTGGTGGCTGAGTGGCACAACCAACCGCAGGCTGCTGAACAACGCCTGGCTGAGGTGCGCCTTATCAACGTCACCGGCGACGCATTATCGGCACAGAAACTCAAGCTCTGGGATGAGGTGCGCCCGGCGCATACCCGCTTGATCAACACCTATGGTCCGACCGAGGCCACCGTTTCCTGCACCGCCGCCTATGTAAGTCATGACGCTGCGGCTGGCATCAACACCCGTATCTACCTGCTTGATGCTCAGCAGCAGCCAGTGCCATACGGCGTGGCCGGTGAGATTTTCATCGGTGGCGACGGCGTGGCACGCGGCTACCTGAACCTTGAAGAGGTCAACGCCGAACGCTTCCTGGCGGATCCGTTCAGCAACAGCCCTGATGCCCGGATGTACAAAACCGGTGACCTGGCGCGCTACATGGCTGACGGCCGTATTGAATACCTCGGCCGTAACGACTTCCAGGTCAAAGTGCGCGGTTTCCGTATCGAGCTTGGGGAAGTCGAAGCCTGTCTGGGCAATTGCGCCGGGGTCAAGGAGGCGGTAGTGGTCGCTCGGGAAGATAACCCGGGAGACAA
>NZ_LKEK01000092.1:0-8867 GCF_001466905.1 Pseudomonas sp. ICMP 3272 | reverse complement strand
CGACGTTCAAGGTCAATGGATAGTTGGTGCGTTCTTCACTGTTCAGGGCTTGAATACCCTGCCAGGCCTGGGCAGTTTGTTCTGCAGCGCTGCCAACCGCGCTGTGGCGGTAATTGAGCAGTGCGCTGAACAGTGGCGTTGGTGCGGCTACACCGCTGCACCGCTGGGCCAACGCCAGTGAGGCATGTTCGTGAGCGAGCAATGCGGTAAGTTGCGCGTGTGTTGCCTTGACCCCGGCGCGTACCCCTTGCCCGCCTACGGCGACCCGCAGCGGCAAGGTATTGATGAACATTCCCAGCGCCCTGTCAGCGCCCTCGCCGGCCTGCATACGGCCCAGCAGTACAGTACCGAACACCACATCGCGACGATCGGAAACCTTGCCCAGCACCTGAGCCCACGCCAAATGCACCAGACTCGCGGCACTCACACCCTGTTGTCGGGCCTGAGCACGCAGTCGCAGGTTCAACTGGCTGTCCACTACAAGAGCGGCTTCTTCGATATCACGGCCATCGCCCTGCACATCCTGCAGGCCGAAAGGCAGCGTCGGTTCGTCGATATCGCCCAGCATGTCGCGGAAAAACACTTCATGATCCGCCTGGCTTACACCCAGACGCGCCTGAGCCAGGTAATTGCGATAGGGCACCGGCGCCGACAAGGATTCTGCCTCGCCCAACAGCCAGGCCTGCATTTCATGCTGCACCACTTCCATGGCCATATGGTCCAGGGCCATATGATGGAACAGCAGCATCGCGATAATTCGCTGGTTGAGCGGGTCCTCGGCATGGACCAGGCGCATCAGTGGCGCTTGAGTCATATCGAGGCAGTAGTGACGCGGATCGAAGCGGCTATGCAGTTGCGCGCCGATCTCACCGTCAGCCGGGTCAAGTTCAAGCCCCTCAAGGTGCAATTTCGCTTCACGCCAGACCACCTGCACGGGTGAGTCCAGACCGTCCCAGACCACACCGGTACGCAGAATGTCATGCCGGTCGATAACCATCTGCAAGGCTTGAACGAAGGCGTCCAGGCGCTCGCGGTCATCAAAGGCAAACTGGCTCTGCAGCACATAGGGGTCGCCCTGCTCGGCTGCGATGTGGTGATAGAGAATGCCTTCCTGCAACGGTTGCAGCACATAGGGGTCGCCCTGCTCGGCTGCGATGTGGTGATAGAGAATGCCTTCCTGCAACGGTGCCAGCGCGTAGATATCCTGAACATTTGCCACGCCGCCGGGTACGGTAGCGACCACCTGGTCGATCTGCACCTGGGTCAGATTCGCCAGTGGCAACAGCTCCGGGGTGATGCGCTCGCAGCCTTTGTCTATCAGGTTGGCGGGTACCTTGATGTCATGGCCTGCGCCGACGGCTGCGGCCAGTGCGGCCAGCGTGGGCTGGCTGAACAGCACGCGTACATCAGCGCTCAGGCCCGCCTGACGCATGCGTTCGATCAGGCTGACGGCCAGTAGCGAATGCCCGCCGAGCTCAAAGAAGTGATCGTGGCGGCCGACGCGTTCAACGTTGAGCAATTCGGACCACAGGCGCGCCAGGGTGATTTCCACTTCACCCTCGGGAGCCTCGAATTCACGGCTGGCATAGGCGTAAGCGTCCGGTGCCGGCAAGGCCCGGCGATCCAGCTTGCCGTTGGCGGTCAGCGGGAAAGAATCCAGCACCATAAAGGCGCTTGGCACCATGTATTCGGCCAGAGAAGCCGCCAGTTCGCGGCGCAGTTCGACCGCTGATAAGGCGCTGTTGTCTTCGCCGACCACGTATGCCACCAGGCGCTTTTGCCCAGGTTCGTCCTGGCGGGCCAACACCACGGCCTCCCTGACGCCAGAGCATTCGACCAGACATGCTTCGATTTCACCCAGTTCGATACGGAAACCACGGATTTTCACCTGGTCATCGTTACGGCCCAGATACTCGATAACCCCGTCTGCGTTCCAGCGGCCGAGGTCACCCGTGCGGTACAACAGGGCTCCAGCGTCGTCGCTGAAAGGGTTGGCGACAAACTGTGTGGCGTTCAGCTCAGGACGGTTCAGGTAACCCTTGGCCACGCCCTGCCCGCCGATATACAGCTCCCCGCCCACGCCCACGGCCACCGGTTGGCGCAGGGTATCGAGCACATAAACCTGGCTGTTGCCAATCGGGCGACCGACAGGAATACCGCCGTTGCCGACCGAGGTGATCTCATGGGTCGTGGAAAAGGTCGTCGCTTCGGTCGGGCCGTAGCCGTTGAGCAAGTGTCGCGGAGCGCCTTGTTTCAATACCCGGGCGATCACCGCCGGGTCCAGCACATCACCACCGACGATCAGGTAGCGCAATTTCGCGAAGGCCTCCATCAGGCCGTCGGCATACTGATGGAACAGGCCCGCGGTCATCCACAGCACGCTGACCGACTGGGACAACAGCAGCGCGCGGAGCTTGTCCAGAGACAGCAACACCGACTGCTCCACCACAACCACGCAGCCGCCATTGAGCAGTGGCGCCCAGACATCCAGGGTGCTGGCGTCGAACGCCGGGTTTGAGGCGAACGCTACACGATCCTGTGCATTGAAGTCAGCGTAACCGTTGTTGATCACCAGACGGCTAACAGCACGGTGCGGCACCAATACGCCTTTGGGCATACCGGTGGAACCGGAGGTGTACATGATGTAGGCCACCGATTCGGCGGAGGCTGATGATGCCGGGTTGTGCGCATCGCTTGGCAGTTGCAGCAGGTCAAGGTCAATCCGCTGGATGCCTTCAGGCAGGTCGTGGCGAGCCAGCGTCAACACTTGCCGCGCCCCGCAGTCTTGCAGCATGAATGCCTGACGCTCGGCGGGAGCGTTGATGTCCAGCGGCACGTATGCCGCCCCGCATTTGATAATCGCCAACTGACCGGCCAGCAGATCGAGGGAACGCTCCAGCAGCAATGCCACCCGCTCGCCCGGTTGCACGCCGAGGTCGACCAGGTGACGAGCCAACGCGTTGGCGCGACCGTTCAATTCCCGGTAGGTCAGGCACTGGTCATTCTGTACAGCAGCAAGTGCATCAGGCTGCGCCGCCACTTGCTGTTCGAAAAGTTCCTGCAGGCTGCTGTTGCGTGGGTAGTCGCGTGCCGTGTCATTGAAGTCATGCAGCACTTGCTGGCGTTCGGCTGAAGAGAGGACTTGCAGACGCTGCAACGGGGTTTGCGGCTGCTGCTCCAGCGCCTCTACCAGCGCGCCGAGTGCCGTCAACATGTACTCGCCGATGCGCTGTGCACCGATCTGCGCCAGGGCCTGAACCGTCAGGCTGAAGCCCTGGCCCAAGTCGTCCACCGACAGAGTGATCGGGTAAGTGCTCTGCTCCTCGCTGCCCAGGCTCTGCAAGCCATTCCAGGCCTGGAGCGCTTCGGCCGAAGCCACCGATTCGCTGGCACTGTGACGGTAATTGAGCAGCGAATTGAACAGCGGCGCCGGTGCGGCCACGCCGCTGCAACGCTGGGCCTGGGCCAGGGACGCATGTTCATGGCCGAGCAAGGCTGTCAGCCGTGCATGGGTAGTTCTGACCCCTTCACGCACCGCGTGCCCTTCCAGCTTGACCCGCAACGGCAAGGTGTTGATGAACATGCCCAGTGCCCGATCGGCACCGTCGCCGCCCTGCATCCGGCCCATCAGCACTGTGCCGAAAACCACATCCGATTTGCCCGACAGTGCACCCACCACCCGCGCCCAGGCGAGGTGATGCAGGCTCGCGGCACTGACTCCAAGCTGCCGGGCCTGTGTGCGCAGGCGCGCGCTCAACGCGTCATCGACGGGCAGGTGCACATCTTCGATCAGTTGCTCGCTGCCCAGCGTTTCGACCACGCCGAACGGCAGCGTCGGCTCGTCGATGTCGGCCAGCATCTCGCGGAAAAAACCTTCGTGAGCATCAGCCCCGACACCCAGCCTAACCTGTGCCACGTAGTTGCGATACGGCACTGCTTCGGGCAAGGCATGGCCTTCGCCGAGCAGAAAGGCCTGCATCTCGTGTTTCACCAGCTCAAGCGCGGCGTGGTCAATGGCAATGTGGTGGAACAGCAGGATAGCGACCCAGCGAGCGTTGGCCGGATCTTCAGCACAGACCATGCGCATCAACGGGGCCTGGCGTAAATCGAGGCGGAACTGCCGGGAATCATAGCGTTCGTGCAACTGGGTTTCGATGTCGCCGTCAGCCACGTCCAGCGTCAGTTCATCCACGGCCAGCGCCGCATCGCGCAACACCACTTGCACCGGTTCGTCTAGGCCTTCCCAAACCATCGCCGTGCGCAGGATGTCATGGCGTTCGATCACCGCCTGCAGTGCCTGGGCGAAGTCGTCGAGACGTTCGCGGCTCTCGGCCCCGAACAACGCCCGCAATACATACGGGTCGCCCTGCCCGGCCGTCAGGTGATGATAGAGAATCCCTTCCTGCAGAGGCGCCAGCGGATAGATGTCCTGCACATTGCCAGCCCCGCCCGGTATCGCATCGACGATTCTGTCAATCGCCTCTTGGCTCAGATTGGCCAGCGGCAGCATGTCCGTGGTAATGCGAAACGCCGGACTGAGCCAGTCACCGCCCATTCGAGCTACCAGCGTCAGCAGTTCTGCCTTGTGCACGCTCAGGCTTTCAAGAGTGGCACTGTCCAGCCCCTCGTCGTCTCCGAGAATCACCAGATCATCTTCTTCCTGTTGAAGACGGATCGGGTGCGTGGAAAGAACTGCCATCAATTCGCTGAAGTGCATCGAATAACCTGCTGTTTTTCATTTCGGAGAGGGTTGACGACTCCGGGGCACGGTGTCGCAAACAGTGTTTCGCACGATAAATACGGAGGGGCTTCGAAACTCGAAGACAGAACGGGATCCGGGCGCAGGTATGATTGGAGCCACAGCAATAAAGGGCTGCGATCCTATGACACACACGAAACTTCCCATTCGCCGTGCTTCCCACACGCCGCAAAAATTAGAGCATCCACAGGCGACTGTCTGTCGTGGGAAGCTGGGACAAGACTTGAGGGTGACGTCAACGCAGCGATGTACGAGCGCTTGGCTGAACAAGCAGGGGGGGATGTTGGGAAAGCGTTGGGAAAGCGTTGCGAAGGGCTTCAGGGTGGACGGCAACCACTCGACCGTTTGCAAACCGGTCGGGTGGTTGCCGTGGCTTCAGATACGGCGTTTGCGCTTGAACGTCGGAATTTTCGTCTCCGGCACCTCCAGCCGCTTGACCTTGCCCACTGAGGCCGCCACCTGAATAAGCGTCGGATGACCGAACAGCACTCTAACGTCAGCTTCGAGGTCTGCCTGACGCATGCGCTCGATCAGGCTCACCGCCAACAAAGAATGCCCGCCCAGTTCGAAGAAATGGTCATGACGTCCGACCTTTTCGACATTAAGCAGGTCCGCCCAAAGCGCTGCCAGTTTGATCTCGACGTCACCCACCGGGGCTTCGTAAGCGCGCGAGACAAGTGCGCTGCTGTCCGGTGCCGGCAGGGCCTTGCGGTCGAGCTTGCCGTTCGGCGTCAGCGGCCACGCGTCAAGCGGCATATAAGCTGCCGGGAGCATGTAGTCCGGCAGCAGCCCTTGCAGGTACGTGCGCAGATCGCTGCTTTCCGGTAGCCGTGCAGGGTCGGACGCTGTGAAATACGCCACCAGACGGGTTTCGCCTGGTACGTCCTCACGGGCGACAACCACCGTTTCCTGTACCCCTGGGTGCTTGGCCAGACACGTTTCGATCTCGCCCAGTTCGATACGGAAACCACGGATTTTCACCTGATCATCGTTACGACCCAGGTATTCGATATTGCCATCGGGCAGATAACGGCCAAGGTCACCCGTGCGGTACATGCGTGCCGCGGGCTGCTGGCTGAACGGGTCTTTCAGGAAACGTTCTGCGGTCAGATCATCGCGGTTCAGATAACCACGGGCTACACCTGCCCCGCCGATGTAGATTTCACCCGGCATACCTCGCGGAACGAGCTGTTGCTGCTCGTCCAGCAAGTAGAACCGGGTGTTGCCCACCGGCCTGCCGATATGCGGAGCGAAGCCGTCTTCGCGGTCCATCGCCACCCAGCTTGAGTAAGTGGTGGTTTCGGACGGCCCGTACAGGTTGCAAAGGCGCTGCACGCCGGTTGTCTCGAACAGTGATTCGACCAGACTGCGCTTGAGCGCTTCGCCAGCGACGTTGACGGTGTGAACCGATCCTGGCAACCCGTTGATTTCCAGCAGCGCTTTCAGCGCTGACGGCACGGTGTTGATCAGGCCGATATCGTGTTCGCCGTGTTGCAGTTCAAGAACGTTTTTCACCACGTTGATGCTGCCACCCGACGTGAGCGGCGCGAAGCATTCGTAGACTGCGAGGTCGAAGTTCAGCGAGGTGGAGAACAGCGTTTTTTCCAGTGCAGATCCGTCGAAAGCCGTGTGCGCCCAGGTCAGGAAGTTAACGGTGTTGCGGTGTTCGATCATCACGCCTTTCGGCATACCGGTCGAACCCGAGGTGTAGATCAGGTACGCCAGATGTGCCGAGGTCAGGCCCTCGACTTCCGGGTTCTGTATGGATTCGTGTTGCCAGGCGCTCTGATCATCAAGGTCGATGGTCTGCACCGAAACGCCTGCCAGCAAATGCCGAGTGGCTGCCTTGACCAACACCGCCGCTGGCTCACTGTCCTGCAATATGTAAGTAATTCGTTCGGCCGGATAAGCCGGGTCCAGCGGCACATAGCCACCGCCCGCCTTGAGGATCGCCAGCAAGCCGACGATCATTTCTGCCCCGCGTTCTACGCAGATCCCCACGCGGGAATCCGGCTGAACGCCCTGTTTACGCAAGGCATGGGCCAGGCGGTTGGCCTGGTCGTTGAGCTCGCCATACGTCAGGTGCAGTTCGCCATGCACCACCGCCAAAGCCTGCGGCGAGCGCTCGACCTGTGCTTCGAACAGGCCATGAATGGTCTGCTGCTGCGGGTAATCCAGCTCGGTAGCGTTGAGCCCGAACACCAGTTGCTCACGCTCTGCTGCCGGCACAACCGACAAACCTGCCAGAGGCATTTCGCTGGACTGCTCCAGTGTGCTGACCATGCTCTCCAGCGCCGTCTGCATATACGCGCAGACCCGTTGCGCATCGATACTGGCGATGGTTTGGACCGTGAGGCTGAAGCCCACCCCTTCATCGTTGACCGAAAGGGTCAACGGATAGTTGGTGCGTTCTTCACTGTGCAGATGTTCAATGCCCTGCCAGGCGTCGAAAGCCTGCTGATTGACCTCTGCGTCGACATGCCGGTAGTTAAGCAAGGCACTGAACAGTGGCGTTGACGCTGGCACCCCGCTGCAGCGCTGGGCCAGTACCAGTGAGGCGTGCTCATGGGCGACCAAGCCACTGAGCCGTGCGTGAGTGGTTTTCAGGCCACTGCGCACGCCCTGCTCACCCAGCGTGACGCGCAGCGGCAAGGTGTTGATGAACATTCCCAACGCCCTGTCGGAGCCGACACCGCCCTGCAAACGACCGAGCAACACGGTGCCGAACACCACATCGTCTTTGCCTGACACCGCGCCCAGTACACGGGCCCAGGCCAGGTGATACAGGCTGGCGGAGCTGACCCCGAGTTGACGAGCCTGCGCCCGCAAGCGCTGACTCAGGTCGATATCGACCCGCTGGCATGCTTCCTCGATACCGCGCCCGTTGCCCTGCACGTCCTGCACGCCGAATGGCAGCGTGGGCTCGTCGATGTCACCGAGCATGTCACGGAAAAACGCCTCATGTTCCTCGCGGCTTACACCGAGTCTGGCCTGGGCCACGTAATTGCGATAAGGCACGGACGGCGGCAGCAAGGCTTGCTGGCCGAGCATGTGCGCCTCGATTTCGCTGGTGAGAATGCGCAGCGACGTGGCGTCGTCAACCAGGTGGTGGAACAACAGCATGCCCAGCCAGCGATTATTTACCGCGTCGTGGGCATAACCGATGCGCAGCATCGGCGCCTGACGGATGTCCAGGCGCGTGTGGCGCGGGTCGAGACGCTTGAGCAACTGTTCGGTGACCTCGCCATCGGCCGGGTCTATTACCAGCTCATCAAGCATCAGAGGCGCTTCACGCCAGACCACTTGCACCGGAGCCTCGAGACGCTCCCAAAGCACGGCGGTGCGGAGGATATCGTGCCGCGCGATTACAGCTTGCAGTGCCTGGGCGAAACTGTGCAGACGCTGGTTATTGTCGAAGGAAAATAGTGCGTATTGCAGGTACGGGTCACCCTCGACCGCTGCAAGGTGGTGATACAAAATCCCCTCCTGCAGCGGCGCCAGGGCATAGATGTCCTGCAAGTTGGCCATGCCGCCGGGCACGCTGGACGCCACGCGGTCGATGTCGTCCTGGCTCAGCGATGCCAGCGGCAGCATGTCTGGAGTGATGCGCTCGCAGTCGGTGGGAATAAGGTTGGCGGGCACCTCGACGGCCCCCTTGCCGCCCACCGCCGCCGCCAGGGCAGACAGGGTCGGCTGGCTGAACAGCACGCGTACATCGGCAATCAGATCGATCTGGCGCATGCGCTCGATCAGTTTCACGGCCAGCAGAGAGTGGCCGCCCAGTTCGAAGAAGTGGTCATGCCTGCCGACCTGCTCCAGTTGCAGCAGGTCTTGCCAGATATGCGCAATAGCCATCTCGGTATCGCTTTCGGGCGCTTCGTAGCCACGGCTGATCAGCGCATCACCGTCCGGTGCTGGCAGCGCTTTGCGGTCCAGCTTGCCGTTCGGCGTCAGTGGCATGGTATCG
Organism: Pseudomonas sp. ICMP 3272; assembly: GCF_001466905.1. Lineage (NCBI taxonomy): Bacteria > Pseudomonadati > Pseudomonadota > Gammaproteobacteria > Pseudomonadales > Pseudomonadaceae > Pseudomonas > Pseudomonas sp. ICMP 3272. The sequence continues at coordinate 141 of NZ_LKEK01000092.1, read as the reverse complement.
AGCAGTACGTAAATGGCCGGAACCATGTATTCAGGCAACTGTTGCTGCAGGTGACCGCGCAGGGTTTCGATATCGGCAGCAGTGTGCCCCGCAGACCGTGTGTAGTAAGCCACCAGACGTTTGTCACCGGGTATGTCTTCG
>NZ_LKEK01000091.1:0-8946 GCF_001466905.1 Pseudomonas sp. ICMP 3272 | reverse complement strand
GGCAACTTCGACAACAGCGGCGACAACGACGGCCAGATCGCCGGTGGCCAGGTCGAGCTGAACCTGAGCGGCGCACTGAACAACCGCTTCGGCATCATCGAAAGCGACAGCACCCTGGCCGTGACCGCTGCCAGTCTGGACAACCAGACCGGACAACTGCGTGCGCTGGGCGGTGGCGGTGCCACAAACTTCCAGATCGGCAACCTGTTCGACAACCGCAACGGCACCCTGGAAAGCGCCAACAGCGACCTGATTCTCAACGCTGGCAGCTTTTTGAATGGTGGCGGGTCGCTGTTGCATACGGGTAATGGCACGTTTGATATTTCTACGGCCAACGTCACCAATGCTGGCGGCAGCGTCGTTACCCGTGGTGGTTTGACACTTAGTGCCGATAGCTGGACCAACAGCAGCGTGATTCAGGCCGGGCGATTGACGGTGAATGTCGGAACCTTGAATCAGACGGCGGGCGGGCAGTTGCTGGCGTCGAATTCGTTCAGTGGGAGTGGCGGTAACTGGACGAATGATGGGTTGATTGCGAGTGATGGTGGTTTGAGCCTGAATATCGGCGGTACCTACTCTGGCAATGGCCGGGTTAGCAGTCTAGGCGCAATGACTGTCGGAGCCGCACAGTTAAACCTTAGCACTGCAGCGTCGATTGCCAGCGGCAGTACAACGGGTGTCAATGTGGGCGGCCAATTGACGAACTATGGTCGTCTGACGTCAAGCGCTGATCTGATCATCAATACAGGCAGTCTTGCAAATTATGGCACTTTGGGCGCAGCTCAAAACCTGACCTTGAGCACTGCTGCGTTGACCAACAGCCAAGGGCTGATCTTCAGTGGTGCTGAGATGCAGGTAAATACCGCGGCCCTGACCAATAGGATGGGAGATTTCTACAGTTTAAGTAATCTCACCATTGGCGGCTATGGCACTACGCGCGCGGACCAAGTCTCGAACATTTCAGGTTCCATGGAGAGCGGTAGTAAATTCATAATTAGCGCAACTTCGTTTGAAAATCGAACGGTAGGTTCGGAGGGTATACAGAACTTTGCAGTAGGCCGGACACTAGTCTCAGGTTTTATAGCCGTGCAGTGTCTAGACTGCAGCGGTGACCACTATTCAGTCAATTACGTTGCTCGGGAGAAATTCGACGCTGGGCAGGATAGCGATACCAGTGCGTCTGCATTGTTGACCGCTGGCAGCGATTTCACTTTTACCGGCAGCAGTTTCCTAAACAGCAAAAGTACCGTGAGCGCTCGGGGCAACATTTCGATCCAGGCGGACAATGTCAATAATATTGGTGCGATGAGCGGGATAGTTGAACGTACTCGTACGTATTACCAAGGTGGTGCTACGGACGGTACTGTTAAACGATTTTTGCCGACGGTTGACGAATACAACCAGCGGAACAACCCTGATTTTCCGAACGTTTATTACGTCAACGCAAATGGAGATTTGAAGCTCGGTGTTCCGTACTCCGCTATTTACACGGAAAGGGCCGGCAAAGGTGAGCGCACGGATTATAAATACATCGGTGTAAAAGATCTTGAGAGCGGCGAGATCGTAGGAAGCTATCGCTATCCACTAACCCTTGCTGGCTATGCGTGGGGCGTAACTCCTGCCTCTCAATACGATCCGAAGAACCTCATGCAGTTGCCCTCAGCCTTGAGCGGACTGACGCTGGTCAGCGACGTTGAAGTCGCCAAAGACGGCAGCGGTAACGGCGGACGCAGTGCAGTCATTCAAGCGGGCGGAAATGTATCCATTAATGCCAAGCAGGATCTGCAAAACAGTGTCATTCACCAAGACTATGCAGGCAGCGCAGGCACCAGCAAGGTTCAGGACACGCGTACCTCTGGCACTGGCGCCACAGTTATCAGGATCAATGCCCAGCTCCCCCCAGACCTGGCCCAACAACAGGTCAACCCACTAAGCCTGCCAGGTTTCAGCCTGCCCACCGGCCAGAACGGACTGTTCCGTCTGAGCGGCCAGACCGGTACCGCAGCCGCTGTTGCCCAACCCATCGGCCTGCCTCAAAGCTGGACCATGGGCAGCGCAGCGGTCTCCGTCGCTCAACGCGAGCAAACCGTTTCCGATGCACAGGCAAGCACCATCCAGATCGGTTCGGTAGGCCAGATATCCAACGCTACTCGTCAGCTTGCTTCGGTTACACGACAAGGCGCTGGCGTGAGTGCCAATGCATCCTCCTTCGACGCCAGCGCGCCAGGTGCCGCGCCCCTAGGCGGATTTGTACTACCGGGCCATACGTCTGATTCCACAGGTGTAACCAGCGTCGACAGCGTCACCGGTATAGCGACGGGCAATCAGGGAAGTGGTGCTTTGCTGCCTGTGCAAAATGCAGGTTCGACGGGTCTGCCGGTTATAACCGCCACAGGATCCAGTAGTTCGGCGGTCCAGAATGCCGGCATGGTGCAGGGCACGCGTATCAACAGTGCCGGTCAGGTTGTAACCGACGCTCAGGGCCGCACGGTAACTGCAACGGTTAGTAGCCCGGTCGCTGCTGCCGCAGCACAAACCGTTACCCGAGTGCAGGGCCTGCCCAGCAGTTCGTTCGTTTCCAAACCGCAAAAATACCTGATCGAAACCAACCCGGTCCTCACCGAACTCAAGCAATTCATGAGCTCGGACTACCTGTTGGCCGGTCTGGGCTACGACCCGGAAGTCAGCGCCAAGCGTCTGGGCGACGGCTTGTATGAACAGCGCCTCGTTCAGCAGGCAGTCGTGGCCCGCACTGGTCAGGCCTTCATCGATGGACAGACCTCCAACGAGGCGCAGTTCAAGTACCTGATGAACAACGCCATCGCCAGCAAACAGCAACTGAACCTGGCTGTCGGCGTATCGCTGAGTTCACAACAAGTCGCAGCGCTGACCCACGACATCGTCTGGCTCGAAGAGCACGAAGTGAATGGCGAGAAAGTGCTGGTGCCGGTGCTGTATCTGGCACAGGCCGACAATCGCCTTGGCCCGACCGGGGCATTGATTGCGGGTAACGACGTCTCACTGATCGCCGGCCAGAACCTCGACAACGTCGGTACCTTGCACGCCGCCAACAACCTCTCGGCAGTCGCAGGCAACAACCTGATCAACACCGGCCTGATAGAAGCCGGCAACCGGCTCGATCTGCTCGCGGGTAATGATCTGATCAACACCGCTGGCGGCATCATCAAAGGTCGCGATGTTTCACTGACCGCGATCAACGGCGATGTGATCAACGAACGCAGCATCACCTCGATGGACAACAGCGCACGCGGTCAGCGCCATAACGAATTCGCCGACAGCGCCGCGCGCATCGAAGCCGCCAACGACATGAGCATCTCGGCAGGCCGCGACGTCATCAACAAAGGCAGCGTGCTGGAAAGCGGTCGTGACATGAGCATCCAGGCCGGACGCGACGTCACCATCGCCCCGACCGAAGTCACCAACAGCCTGTTCTCGGACAGCAAACACAACAGCAGCGACATCACCCAACTGGGCTCAACCGCCAGTTCAGGACGCGACCTGACCGTTCAGGCCGGACGCGACATCTCCGTCATCGCCAGCCAGATCGACGCCAAACGCGACATCGCCATGGCCGCGACCGAAAACCTCACCATCAGCTCTGCGGCGGACGAAGAACACTCCCTGTCGAAAAGCAAAAAACTGACCCGCCAGGAAGACCACGTCAGCCAGGTTGCCGCCGATCTTGACGCGGGAGGCAGCGTTGCCTTGCAGGCTGGCCAGAATCTCTCCGTGATCTCCAGCCGTATTACTGCGGGTAAAGAGGCGTACCTGGTTGCCGGTGAAAACCTCGACATCTTGGCTGCGCAGGACAGTGATTATTCGCTGTATGACAAAAAGAAGAAGGGGAGTTTTGGGGCGAAGAAAACCAAGCGTGACGAAATCACTGATGTGAAAAACATCGGCAGTGAAATTACCACTGGTGGTGATTCGCTGCTGTCGAGCGGAGGCGATCAGAAGTATCAGGCCGCGAAGCTGGAGAGCGGTAAGGACCTGACGATTCAAAGTGGTGGTGCAGTTACGTTTGAGGGTGTGAAGGATCTGCATCAGGAGAGTCACGAGAAGAGCAAAAGTGACCTTGCCTGGAATTCGAGTAAAGGTAAGGGCAACACCGACGAAACCTTGCGCCAGAGCGAGCTGGTGGCCAAAGGCGAGGTAGCGATCCGGGCTGTCGAAGGCTTGAAAATCGACATCAAACAGATTGACCAGCAAAGCGTCAGCCAGACCATTGATGCGATGGTAAAGGCAGACCCACAACTGGCGTGGCTTAAGGATGCTGAGCAGCGCGGTGATGTGGATTGGCGTCAGATCAAAGAGGTACATGATTCGTTCAAGTACAACAATTCAAGCCTCGGTCAGGGGGCAATGCTGGCGATCATTATCATCGTTACGGCGTTAACTGCTGGGGCTGGCACATTCGCTACAGCGGGTGCGACAGCAGGCTCTGCTGCTAGCGGAGCGGCGACGGCTGCCGGTATTTCCACCACAACGGCTGCGGCAATTGGTACTGCTGCAAATGCAGCAGTTGTTGCAGGTTTGACTTCCGCTACTTCTCAGGCAGTGATAAGCACAATTAATAACAAAGGCAATATTGGAGCAGCGTTTAAGGATGTCACCTCGTCCAGTTCGCTGAAGGGTTATCTAACATCAGCCGCGATGGCTGGCATGATACCTGGCTACGATCCTGCTTCGCTCGGCTTCAACCTGCAAAGTGTGCAAGCAGTGTTGATGAAGTCCGCATCCGACGCGTTCGTAAACACAGTTATCAATGGCGGCAGTTACTCAGACAATCTTGGCAATGCGTTGGCTGGCCAAGCCAGCAATATTGGTATGGCCGTTGGATTTAAGTCTGTTGGAGGTTGGGCTCTCGGAAAATACGAAGACGGCAGTATTCAGAAAGTATTGGCGCACGCCTTGATGGGTGGCCTTGTGGCTGAGGCTACTGGTAGCGATTTCAAAACCGGCGCGATGGCCGCAGGCGCTAACGAAGCGTTGATCAATGTGATCAGCAACATGGTAGGCGGTGACAAGAACCTGGAGGTAATGGCGTCTCAGCTCACAGGTATCGTAGCCGCTGCTGCGGTGAATGGAGACGTAGCCAAAGGGGCCGAGGTAGCCAAATACGCGACAACATACAATCGGCAGCTGCACTATGAAGAACAGAAATGGCTGAATGAAAACGCGAAAAAATTTGCTCAGGATCTGGACATAACAGAGCAGGCAGCCATGGAGCGCCTTAGCCAGCAAGCGCTGAAAAACACGGATATGTTGTGGCGCTCAGTGTTGAGTGATGGCGACGACCCTGCTGCTCAAGGATTTCTCGCGAAAGCAGGACAGACCTTTGTAAATAATCTGGGTACCGATCAGAAACTGTTTACCGCGGAAAATAATCAGCTGTTCAGGCCTGAAATGTTTGCTGATTCCGCCGATCCAGCTTTTTATAAACAGTTCGTCCAGAGCGGTATCAGTCGCGACCTGAGTGCGGGACTGTTCAAGGAGCTGAAAGATTCAGGAGTTGCGCTCAAGGACGGTGTCGTCGATCTCGCCAAGGCAGCGAAAGAAAACCCTTCAGCCATTTTTAACGGTATTTTTGAAGGTATAACCGGGCTGCCTAAAGGGGTTGTTGATAGCTTCAAGGAAAGTGGTCAGGCAATAGGTGAAGGCACTGCTGTAGCGTTGAATTCAGAGCTTTCCGGGAAGTTGAATGCTATCTACGGTCAAGATGTTGGCACTGCCCAGAAGACTTTGCTGGCCATCCGGATATTTGCAGCCGTTACCGGCGCCAAGGGTGTGGCAAGCACAGGGGATGCATTGGTCGAAAAGGCCATCGGCAAAAAGCTTGATAATGTGCTTGACCGATTAGAGCTTGGAGATGATATTGGTGCAAAAGGGCCGGGCCAGGTTACCCCTGATGTAATAAGCCCCCCCAAGCTCAGCTCGGTTGAAGACCTGTTTGGGCAGACATTTGAAAGTATTCCGCTGTCGCACCTTCCCAATTGGAAGACCGGTTCGCTTGTAAATGATGGGGTGTTGGGCGAGCAACTGGCCCTGCAAACCCTTAACGAGAAAACCGGCCTCAATTTCAAACCTCTGCAAAACAGTAGCAACCATGGCTGCGATGGCTGTGCGGTGGCAATCAATGGCGATACCATTACTGTGGTGGTTATGGATGCGAAGTCTTCGGTGAATGGCGTGAGTAAGGCCGGTACGCCGCATGGAGATCCGAGAATGCGGTTGGAGGGGTGGCTGGGTAATAGATCAATTGCCGACTCCGATCCTGCTTTGCGCGATGCTTTGCAAGCGGCGTTGGATTCAGCAAAAACCCAGGTTCAAGGTGTAACAGTCAAAGTCGGTATTCCCGCCCCCGGTAAAACAGGTGTAGCAGAATTTAAGGTGGAACCATGGACCAAGAAGTAATTCAGTTCGCTCGTTCGGGCGTAAACCCGAAATGGCCCTCCTACAAAAGTGTGCTGGGACGCATAGCTAAGGGGCCACACGTCTCAGATGAATACGAGTTGAATGGCATCCGTGAATATGTTGAGCGCGGCGATGCAGTTGCGAAGCCATCAATGCCTGTACCGAATAGTGACAACGTTACGCGTAGTAGTTCCGAATGGATGGCCGTCACTCGGGCCCACAAGGTATTGGCAACCGTACCAGATAACCCGCAATGGCTTCTGGAATTGGCCCATTGGCTGCGCTATTACCAAGTAGGAATTTGGCAGTTGTTCTTCTGGGCGGGCCAGTTCGACATTATTGCCAAAGCGGCAGGCAATGATCGACGCCGCCAAAACTACAGCATCCAAACCGCCAGCAATATGATGGCCACCATGGCTATCCTGGGCTGGAAGGATGCCGTCATCCATCAGGGCTACCTCACCCATGCGGCTCTCAACCGTGGGCATCAATTAGTGATTGAGTACGAACAGCAACACCGCCGTGCCCAAGCCTTTATGCTGCGTGTGTTTGCCGATTGGGTGGGCGATGTCTCGCATCAATGGCCTGCTTATGCTTACGACGAACCCATCTACGAAGCCTTGTTGGCCAAGTGGCGCACTCCCAGCCCCGACGACCTGATGCCCTGTCTGTTGGCCGCGTGTGACCGCCACACTTGGCAAACCGGCAAAGAGAGCCAGAAGAACTCTTACGATTTCAATCAGGACTGGCACTTGGAGCGCGTGCCGGTGGAAATTCTCTATATCTTGCGCCTGCGCCAGTGGGAAGGTTTAGCCAATCCGCAGAAGATTGATCATCCGCTGCTGGCCGCGCCCTTTGATCAATTGCCGCCCGAGCAGCCAGTGCCTGAGTTGGACGAGTTAATGCAAGGTGTGCTCAAACGCGCGAGGGAAGACTGGCCACAGTACGATGAAGTGCTGTCTTTGCCAGCGCTGAAAGGTTGAATAGGGTGCAAAAGGCGCTAGGAATCTTCCCCTCAAGGATGCTGATCGTATAGCCGAGGTAAATAAGACCCTTGACCGTATCGAAACTGGTGGTCTTTTTCCTTATAAGAAAGATGGAACCATTTTTAGGAATAAAGAAGGTAAGCTTCCAGAAGGGGATTATCGTGAGTATACCGTTGATACACCCGGTGCTAATAATCGCGCCAAACGTCGCGTAGTTCAAGATGGGAACTCTGGCAGGACGTACTACACAGAAGATCATTACGACAATTTTATACAAGTTGATCCGATTAGGCGGTAATCATGGCGAGTATTAACTATTTGAAAAAAGCCTCGACAGTTTCGATCCACTTTGTACGCGCTGAGGAAATTAAGCATGCATTAGATTCTCTAGGAGGTATGGTTGCTAGAGGCTCAATAGTGAATGTAAGGTCAGAGAAGGATTTATTTGAGGTTGTGGCATCGGCCATGAAGTTTCCAGATTATTTTGGGAATAACTGGGACGCTCTCGACGAGTGTCTGGGTGATATGGATTGGTTTCCTGCTGACAGTTATTGTCTCGTTCTACGCGAAGCGGCTAAAGGATGGTCTCAGGCCCCATATGCGTTGGGGTGCTTTGCAACGGCCTGGTTGGAAGCAGCTGAATATTGGGCGAAAAGCGGAACGCCATTCCATTTGGTGTTCGTTATGTAAAAGGTGCAAAAGCGGCAAGCGAAGTAGTGCCTCCCGCACCTAATGTTTTCGTACAAATGCCGTAGATTGGAGTGCACTGCGTGATAACTGGGATGACCTTGGGTATGGTCAAATATTAAGTTCTGAAAATAGGGCCGCAATTGCTAAAGGACGAACTCCAAAAGTCGACGATGCATGGGTTAGGGCTTTCCCTGAAGATGCAGGGCCAAAGGGCGAAAGAATTTCTATGCACCATGTTCAGGGGGCACACACTTACTGTGCCTCTGCCTGATACACGGCATTTGGACGCGCACATGCCAGGAGGTTTTAGGTATAATCCGGGCGGTCCAGAGGCTGCTCTCCCGGCATATGGACGCGCACATGCCAGGAGGTTTTAGGTATAATCCGGGCGGTCCAGAGGCTGCTCTCCCGGCATATCCGTCGAAAAAAGGAGCTGAATAATGCATTCAGAGTCGCTAGAGCATGAAAAGCAACAGTTAATTTTCTACGTGGCTCAGGATTTGGATCAGCACATTAGATCTAAGGTGCAGCAGTTTGTGAATGAGGTCGCCGCCTCAAGAATATGGAGCATTGCCCCCGCCAAACTTTATTGACCCAATAGATGAAGGGGGCGCAGAAGTAGTGGGTAGAATATTAGAGCTTTATTCAGCACTGCAGCAAAACACACTCTCTATTAATATGGGCTCGAAAAATCTAGATGAGGTGGAAGAACTAATTCGTGCCGTAAAAAACCACCTGAAAAAAATATTTTCTTTGAGTTTCTGTTAGGTACTACTTATGTGGGCACCATTGATGATGGTGTTATTGATCGAGTCTTGCTGGAGGAGCTGCTTGT
>NZ_LKEK01000090.1:0-9840 GCF_001466905.1 Pseudomonas sp. ICMP 3272 | reverse complement strand
GGACGCAGAGCGTCCAGAACGGCGTTCCCACGCTGGAGCGTGCGGAACGATAATCTTCAGGGAGAGCGCTTACGCGAGAACACTATCGTGCCAATGCTCCGCGTTGGCATGCCGTTGGTGACGCTCAGCGTCACAAATCGCCGTCGCGCCGCGCGCTCAGGGTTGGACGCAGAGCGTCCAGAACGGCGTTCCCACGCTGGAGCGTGCGGAACGATAATCTTCAGGGAGCCAATGCTCCGCGTTGGCATGCCGTTGGTGACGCTCCGCGTCACAAATCGTCGCCGCACCGCGCGCTCAGGATTGGACGCAGAGCATCCAGAACAGCGTTCCCACTGGAGCGTGTGCAATGAATCTTCCAGCCCCGCCTCAGCTCAGTCGCGTCAGGTACCCCGGCACTTCCTGCTCCGGCAGCACCGACAGCACTTTCAGGCGCTGGAGCATGCGCTGCCGGGCGCGTTGCAGGTGTTCCTTGAGGTTCAAGGCCGCGGCGTCGAAAGCACCGTGCAGCAATAACTCAATGATCAGCCGGTGCTCGGCCAGCATCGCTTCATCCGCGCCAATGTCCAGCAATCGGTAGAAAATCCGGTTGATGATCATCGGGCTCTGCGCCTGACTGATCAGAGTGGCTATCTTGCGGTTTTGCAGCCCGCCCAGACACTGCTGATGCAGGTCGTCCTCAAGGCGCTCTATCTCCTCCAGGCTGCACTGTTCGGCGTTTTGCGCCTGAATGACTCTGGCCAACATGGCTTCCAGGGTTTCGCGACTCAATTGCGGCGCGGTCTGGCGCAGGGCTTCAGGCTCAAGGCAGGCGCGCAGTTCGTAGTCTTCGGTGATTTCCCGGGCCGTCAGCGGCCCTGCCAGCCACTGTGAGTAGGGCTCTTTCTCCACCAGGCCGCGATCACGCAAACGCATCAGCGCCTCGCGAACCACCGCGCGGCTGACGCCGTAATGCTGCGCGGCGTTTTGTTCATCCAGCCGATAATGACCAAAGGCGATACAGGCCGACAGCGCCGCGCCGATCTCGTCATGAATTCGTTCGCCGAGTGGGCGGGTGTCGACCAGCTCTTCGCTGCTGTCCAGCCCAAACTGCTTGTGGCTCAGGCTCAACCGCAACGGCTCGACTTCCCCAGCGTCAGGATTGACCAGATAACCCCGGCCATCGAAGCGGCTGATCAAGCCTTCTTCATGCAGCAGATTGAGCGCCTTGCGCACCGGCACCCGGCTGGTGCCGAACAGTTCTGCCAACGGTGCTTCAAGCAGCACCAGTCCATTGGCAGCCGCACCCGAGACGATTGCGTTACGCAACACCTCACGGATCGTGGCGTAACGCGACGCAGTGCGCGTGTCCTCTTCTGACATCGGTTTCATACACTTCTGGCGGTTGACGGGCAATTCTCGCACAGATGCGCCGTTGTCACCTTGGGCCACGTCCTGATGCTCGCTCATGGGGCCACCGTTACTTTTTTGCACTAAAATGTACCTTTTGTAAAAGATACATTATTTCTTTATGAAGCTCTGGTGTTCGGCTCAAGCATTGCCGCAACGGATTGAGTCATTTGCAGAGAGAGTTCTAGCACGGCGGTTCCAGCCCGAAGGGACCTGATCTCTGGCGTGGTCGAAAGTCCGTTAGTACAGATTGGCATGGAATCTGCCTTTGTTAAATGTACATTTTACTAATAAGTACATTTTAAAGGTCCGATGCCCATGATCGATACAGGAAGTCACAGCGTTACTCGTGATGCCTGCGCAATGGCTGAGGACTTCGCTCAGGGGCGCAGTGACCCGCTGCAGGTTCTGGACAAGGCTCTGCAGCAGGCAGCTCAGGTTGACAAAGTATTCATTTCCATGAGTGTCGAACGTGCATACAGGGAAGCCGAAGCCAGCACTGCCCGCTGGAAACACGGGCAGCCACTGAGCCCGTTCGATGGGGTGCCGATCGCTTGGAAGGATCTGTTCGACGTGGCTGGTTGCGTGACAACGGCCGGTGCCGCCTTGCGCAACAACCTTTCGCCAGCACTGCTGGATGCGCCGAGCGTCGGGCTGCTGGCGCGCTCCGGGATGGTCAGTCTGGGTAAGACCAACCTCAGCGAATTCGCTTATTCCGGGCTGGGCCTGAACCCGCATTTTGGTACGCCGGTCAACCCGATGAGCGATCGCACGCCGCGCATTCCCGGCGGCTCTTCTTCAGGTTCGGCAGTTGCAGTGGCTGCCGGGATTGTGCCGATTGCCATGGGCACCGATACCGCAGGTTCGATTCGTATTCCGGCCGCGCTTAACGGTCTTGTAGGGTTTCGCAGCACCAGCCGCCGCTACAGTCGCGACGGTGTGTTCCCGCTGGCGCTGACACTGGACAGTGTCGGTCCGCTGACCCGCAGCGTGCGTGATGCGCTGGTGATCGATGACCTGCTGTGCGCGCGCAGCAAGCCTTCGTCATTGCTGCCTCGCAGTGTGGCCACCCAGCGGTTTATGGTCGACAAGGCCATGCTGGAAGACCCGCGTGTCGAGCCTGCGGTTCGTGACAACCTGTTTCGTGTCATCGGCATCCTGCATGACCACGGTGCTTTTGTTGACGTGCGCCCCTGTCAGGCATTTCAGGCCACCTTGCAGTTGATTCAGCAGAAAGGCTGGCTTGGCGCTGCCGAAGCATTCGCGCTGCATCAGTCGTTGCTCGACAGCGACGCCGCCAGCCAGCTCGACCCCAGAGTGCGCAAGCGCCTGGAGGCGGCACGGCATATGCCGGCCAGCCTGCTGGTCAATCTGTACGCCGCGCGCGAACGTTTGCAGGAGCAATTGACCCTCGAACTCGATGGTGCGCTGCTGATCACCCCGACCGTTGCTCACGTTGCGCCGCCGCTCGCGCAGTTGTTGAGCGACGAAGATCTGTTCATTCAAACCAACCTCGCCACGCTGCGCCTGACCATGCCGGGCAGCCTGCTGAACATGCCCGGCGTGTCACTGCCCAGCGGCTGTGATGCCTCGGGCCTGCCCACCGCAGTGTTGCTTAGCGCTCCGGCGGGGGAAGACGCACGGTTGCTGCGCGCAGCGCTGGCCGTGGAAGCACTGATCGTAGCCCCTTGAACAACCTGTGAATTTAAAACCGGCCCGCGTGCGGTACATCGCGAAGCCGTTCTGATTAACCCGTGGGAGAACAAAGATGGCCAAAGAAATTCTGTGTGCGTTTGGTGTGGATGTGGATGCGGTAGCGGGCTGGCTGGGCTCTTATGGCGGTGAAGATTCGCCGGACGATATTTCTCGCGGGCTGTTTGCCGGGGAAGTCGGCGCGCCGCGTCTGCTCAAGCTGTTCGAGCGTTATGGTCTGCGCACTACCTGGTTCATTCCGGGCCACTCCATGGAGACGTTTCCCGAGCAGATGAAGGCCGTGGCAGACGCCGGGCATGAAATCGGCGTACACGGTTACAGCCATGAAAACCCGATTGCCATGACCCCGGAGCAGGAAGAGATCGTCCTCGATAAATCCATCGACCTGATCACGCAAATGACCGGCAAGCGCCCGACCGGCTACGTCGCACCCTGGTGGGAATTCAGCAACGTCACCAACGAGCTGCTGCTCAAGAAGGGCATCAAGTACGACCACAGCCTGATGCACAACGACTTTCATCCTTACTACGTTCGTGTGGGCGACAAGTGGACCAAAATCGACTACAGCCAGCACCCGGACACCTGGATGAAACCTCTGGTGCGCGGTGAAGAAACCGACCTGGTGGAAATTCCGGCCAACTGGTACCTGGACGACCTGCCGCCAATGATGTTCATCAAGAAGGCACCCAACAGCCACGGTTTCGTCAACCCCCGGCACCTGGAAGAGATGTGGCGCGACCAGTTCGACTGGGTCTATCGCGAGCATGAACACGCCGTATTCACCATGACCATTCACCCGGACGTGTCTGGTCGCCCGCAAGTGCTGCTGATGCTGGAGCGCTTGATCGAGCACATTCAAAGCCATGCAGGCGTCAAGTTCGTCACTTTCGACGAGATTGCCGACGACTTCGTGCGTCGTAACCCCCGTACCCGTTGATACATTGCCCTGTCCGAGGCGTCACTCATGTCCATTTACAACAAGCTCGACCTGACCGGCTGGAAACCTGAGCAATTGACTCCGGAGCAAGTACGGTTCGCCACATGGATTGCGTTTTTCGCGTGGGTGTTTGCGGTATATGACTTCATTCTGTTTGGCACGCTGTTACCGGAAATCGGTCGGCATTTCAGCTGGAGTGAGGTCGAACAGGCCGAAATCGCGACCTGGGTCGCGGTCGGCACGGCGGTGGTGGCGCTGGCCATCGGTCCGCTGGTAGATCGCCTGGGACGGCGCGTGGGTATCATTTTCACCGTGAGCGGTTCGGCGATCTGCTCGGCGCTCACGGCCATCGGCGGATCATGGGGCAAATCGCCGCTGATCCTGATTCGTTCGCTGGGCGGTCTGGGTTATGCCGAAGAAACGGTCAACGCGACCTACCTGAGCGAAATCTACGCGGCATCCGACGACCCGCGTCTGGCCAAGCGCCGTGGCTTCATCTACAGCCTGGTGCAGGGCGGCTGGCCGGTCGGCGCTTTGATCGCAGCAGGGCTGACCGCTGTGCTGCTGCCGATCATTGGTTGGCAGGGTTGCTTCGTGTTCGCGGCCATTCCGGCCATCGTCATCGCGATCATGGCGCGCAAGCTCAAAGAGAGCCCGCAGTTCCAGATCCATCAACGCATCACCCAACTGCGCAAGAAGGGCGACGTGAGCCAGGCACAGGCTGTGGCGCAAACCTACGGGGTCGATTACGACGAGCACAGCAAAGCGGGGATCGGTGCTGCCTTCCGTGGTTCTTCATGCCGCGCCACGCTGGTGATCGGTGCTGCGATCCTGCTCAACTGGGCGGCTATTCAGGTGTTCAGCGTGCTGGGCACAACGGTGATCGTCAGCGTTCACCACATCTCGTTCGAGAACTCGCTGATCATTCTGGTGCTGTCCAACCTGGTGGGTTATTGCGGTTACCTGTGTCACGGCTGGATGGGTGACCGCATCGGTCGTCGTAACGTGATCGGTCTTGGCTGGATGCTGGGTGGTCTGGCGTTCGCCGGCATGCTCTACGGGCCGAGCAACATGGTGACGGTCGTTGGCTTGTACAGCCTTGGCCTGTTCTTCCTGATCGGCCCTTACTCGGCGGCCTTGTTCTTCATCAGCGAAAGCTTCCCGACCAGCATTCGTGCAACGGGCGGCGCAATCATTCACGCCATGGGCCCGCTCGGTGCGGTGGTCGCAGGCTTCGGTGCCACGTCGGTATTGAGTGCAGGCGGAGACTGGCAGACCTCGGCGCTGTATTTCGGCGCGCTGCCTTGCTTCCTGTCGGGTGCACTGATGTTTGCGGCCAGGCATGTGCGACCTGAAACCGTGAAATGAGGAGCAACACATGATTCGTAAAGTTGCAGTAGTAACCGGTGCCGCCAGCGGCATCGGCCAGGCGCTGGCAGTGGCTTTTGCCCGGCACGGTGTTGCGGTGGCAGGCGGTTTCTATCCGGCTGACCCGCATGACCCGAATGAAACCCGCAGGCTGGTGGAGGCGGCGGGTGGCGAATGCCTGATGCTGCCGCTGGACGTGACCAGCACCGAGTCGGTCGACGATCTGGCTGCGGCTGCGATCAAGGCCTATGGCCGAATCGATTATGCAGTGGCCAATGCCGGATTGTTGCGTCGTGCGCCCTTGCTGGAAATGACCGACGAACGCTGGGACGAGATGCTCGACGTTGACCTGACCGGCGTGATGCGTACTTTTCGCGCCGCCGCCCGGCATATGGACGAGGGCGGTTCGCTGGTGGCGATCTCCTCGATTGCCGGTGGTGTCTACGGCTGGCAGGACCATTCCCATTACGCCGCCGCCAAGGCGGGTGTGCCAGGGTTGTGTCGCTCGCTGGCGGTGGAACTGGCGCCCAAGGGCATCCGCTGCAATGCGGTGATTCCCGGTTTGATCGAAACGCCACAGTCGCTGGACAGCAAGAACTCGCTGGGCCCTGAGGGTCTGGCGCAGGCGGCCAAGGCCATTCCGCTGGGTAGAGTAGGCCGGGCGGACGAAGTCGCTGCGCTGGTACGTTTTCTGTGCAGCGACGAAGCCAGTTACCTGACCGGGCAAAGCATCGTGATCGACGGCGGCCTGACCGTGCGCTGGCCGGGGTAGATCGCGCAAATTCAACCAAGGAACCCGACCCATGCAACAACTCAAACAAAAACGTGCGGTGATCACCGGTGCAGGCAGCGGCATTGGTGCTGCCATCGCGCTTGCCTACGCGACTGAAGGTGCGCACCTGGTGCTGGGCGATCGTGATCCGGTCAATCTGGCCAAGGTTGCTGAACACTGCCGTCAGCTCGGCGCGCAGGTGCAGGAATGCGTGGCCGACGTCGGCAGCGTCGAGGGTGCGCAGGCCAGTGTCGATGCCTGCGTCGAGCATTTCGGCGGCATCGACATTCTGGTCAATAACGCTGGCATGCTGACCCAGGCACGTTGCGTCGACCTGAGCATCGAGATGTGGAACGACATGCTGCGCGTCGACCTGACCAGCGTATTCGTGGCCAGCCAGCGCGCCTTGCCGCACATGATTGCCCAGCGTTGGGGGCGCATCATCAATGTCGCCTCACAACTGGGCATCAAGGGCGGTGCCGAACTGACCCATTACGCCGCCGCCAAGGCCGGGGTGATCGGCTTCAGCAAATCCCTGGCGCTGGAAGTCGCCAAGGACAACGTGCTGGTCAACGCCATCGCTCCCGGTCCTATCGAAACACCGCTGGTTGCCGGGATCAGCAGCGCGTGGAAAACCGCCAAGGCCGCCGAGTTGCCGCTGGGACGTTTCGGTCTGGCCGAGGAAGTTGCGCCGGTGGCTGTGCTGCTGGCCAGCGAGCCGGGTGGCAACCTGTTCGTCGGCCAGACGCTTGGCCCCAATTCAGGCGACGTCATGCCATGAGCAAACTGCTGGAGAACACCTGATGTGTGGATTGTGCGGGCTGTTGGGCGAAGACGTGCACTGGAGCGACCCGCTGGCTGCCGAGCTGCCCCGGCGGCGTGAGCGTTTGCGGCGTATTGCTGCGATCAACAAGGTCGTGGCGCCGTTTCGTCTCAAGGTCGAGGACTTTCAGGGCGTTTCCTACCTTCTGCTGGGGGCTACCGGCAAGCAGGAACTGGCGACCGGCCTGGAGCAGCTCTGGCAGAAAGCCGAGTTACTGATTGGTCGCCCGCTCGACCCGCTGGATTCCCGTTTGCTCGACCACCTGCAGAGGTCATCATGAGCATTGCTCTCAATGTGATTACCGGCTTTCTCGGCAGCGGCAAGACCACGTTGCTCAAACGCCTGCTGGCCGATGAAGACATGGGCGAAACTGCGCTGTTGATCAACGAATTCGGCGATGTCGGTATCGATCATCTGCTGGTTGAAGAGGTTGCCCCGGATACCGTTCTGCTGCCCAGCGGTTGTGTCTGCTGCACCGTCAGGGGGGAACTGAAAGATGCGTTGCTCGGCCTGCTGGAGCGGCGTAATCGTGGCGAGATTCCAGCGTTTCGCCGGGTGATTCTGGAGACCACCGGCCTGGCGGATCCGGCCCCGATTCTCACCACGCTGAGCAATGATCCGCAACTGCGCGGGCGTTTTCATATCGGCCTGATCGTCACGCTGGTGGACGCCTGTCACGCGACGCTGCAAGAGCGTCTGCATCCGGAATGGCTGGCTCAGATCGCGGCGGCGGACCGGCTGTTGTTGAGCAAGACCGATCTGGTCTATCAGCCCGCACTGGACGCGCTTCGTCAGCGCCTGCAAGCGCTGAATTTCTCTGCGCCGCTGCGGGATACGGCGCAGATCCACAGTGGTGATCAACTGTTGCTGGGCGAGGGCATGCGCAGCGACGAACCGGCCGCTGAAGTGACGCGCTGGCAACTGCATCGGGTGCTGTCGACTTCCGCGCGGCATGGTGATGCGCAGGTCTGTTGCCTGACGTTCGAGCGGCCTCTGGACTGGGTCGGTTTCGGGGTGTGGCTGTCGATGCTGTTAAGATGCCACGGTGAACGAATCCTCCGTGTCAAAGGACTGCTCAACGTGAACGACAACCAGGCTCCCATCGTGATTCATGGTGTGCAGCATTGCCTGCATGCACCGGTGCATCTTGCAGCCTGGCCAGGAGAGGATCGTACTTCCCGGCTGGTGTTCATCCTGCGCGGTCTTGATCCCGAGTTGCTGCGTCGTTCATTCGAAGTGTTTTCCAGCAGCTTCGCGCCATCACTCAGCGAGTCTGTGGCATGACCATTACCTTGCGTGTGCTGGGTACGTCCGTGACCTTGCTGGAGTCCTTGCGTGAGCGGGCCGAGCAGGAACTGGGCATCAAGCTGATCTACCAGATCCATGACGTGCAGACCGCGCAACGCATCGCGGTCATGCAGCCCGACAGCTACGACCTTTACGATCAGTGGTTTCATAACGTGGATTTCGTCTGGCCTGCGCGGGCCATTCAACCCATCGACACGCGGCGCATCGCGCTTTGGCATGAAATCAATGACCTGCCCAAACAGGGGCGACTGAGACCCACAGACCAACCGGGCAGCGGCAGTGTGCCCAGCGAACGTTTGTTCGTGCAGCACGATGGCAGCCTGGGCAGTACGGTGACTGAGCGCATCAGCATGTTGCCGCTGACCCACAACGCCGACAGTTTTGCCTATCGCCCCGAGCGTTTGCCGAATGGGCTGAGCCCTGCTGACGAAAGCTGGGGCTGGCTGCTCGACCCTGTGTGGGGTGGACGCATCGCCTTGCAGAGCGATGCTGCCATCGGCGCTCTGGATGCCGCATTGGCCGTGGAGGGCGCGGGGCTGGCGGCGTTCAAGGACATCGGCAACATGAGCATCGAAGAAATCGACGTGCTGGCCGACGTGCTGGTGCGTAAACAGCAGCAAGGGCATTTTGGCGCGTTCTGGTCAGACGACGAAGAAGCCGCCGAACTGATGCTCAGCCCGACCATCGACATTCAGAGCCTCTGGTCACCGACCCTGGTCAGGTTGCACCGCGCGGGTGTGAAGTACCGCGTCGCAGTGCCCAAAGAGGGTTATCGCGGCTGGTTCGGCGGGCTGTCGTTATCACGCCACGCCAAAGGCCCGGTGCTGGATGCAGCCTACGCCTACCTGAACTGGTGGCTGTCCGGCTGGCCGGGCGCAGTAATGGCACGGCAGGGGTATTACATTGGCAATCCGGCGCGCAGTCGTGATCATCTGAGCGCCGCTGAATGGGATTACTGGTACGCCGGTCTACCTGCCCGCGAGCAACTGCTCGGCAGCGACGGCCTGCCACTGATCGACGCCGGAGAGATCCGCGACGGCGGTTCCTACGAGGAACGCATGGGCCACATCGCGGTTTGGAACTCCGTCATGAACGAACACAACTACCTGGTCCGCCGCTGGAACGACATCCTGCGCGCCAGTGGCAAAAGCAGCGCCAAAGCGCGTTAGGCACGCATTCAAGAGCTGACGCAGAGCGTCCAGAACGGCATTCCCACGCTGGAGCGTGCGGAACGATAATCGTCAAAACACCATCGTGCCAATGCTCCGCGTTGGCATGCAGTTCGTGACGCTCCGCGTCACAGGTCTATGCCGCGGCGCACATTCAAGAGCTGACGCAGAGCGTCCAGAACGGCATTCCCACGCTGGAGCGTGCGGAACGATAATCGTCAAAACACCATCGTGCCAATGCTCCGCGTTAGCATGCAGTTCGTGACGCTCCGCGTCACAGGTCTACGCCGCACCGCACATTCAAAAGCGGACGTAGAGCGTCCAGAAACGGCATTCCCACGCTGGAGCGTGCGGAACGATAATC
>NZ_LKEK01000089.1:0-10368 GCF_001466905.1 Pseudomonas sp. ICMP 3272 | reverse complement strand
ACGCTCGCAGCCCGGCACGATCAGGTTATCCGGCACTTGCACGTCGGTGTACCCGCCCACCGCCGCAGCGAGTGCGGCAAGGGTCGGCTGGTTGAACAGCACGCGCACGTCAGCCGACAGGTCGATCTGGCGCATGCGCTCGATCAGTTTGACGGCCAGCAGCGAATGGCCGCCCAGTTCGAAGAAATGATCGTGGCGGCCAACCTGCGGCACTTGCAGCAGGGACTGCCAGATCTGCGCGATGGCGATCTCGACATCGCCCTCTGGCGGCGCGTATTCGCGCATTGCCAGTGCCTGCGCATCCGGTGCAGGCAATGCCTTTTGGTCGAGCTTGCCGTTGGCGGTCAGGGGGAAGCTGTCCAGCGCCACAAAAGCACTGGGCACCATGTAGTCGGCCAGAGACAGCAGCAACCGCGCACGCAAGTCAGCCGCGACGATCTCGTGGCCCGGCTCGGCGATCACATAGGCCACCAGTCGCTTGTCACCCGGTTGATCCTCGCGGACCAGCACCAGCGCTTCGCGGACCGTATCGCAGGCAGCCAGCACCGCCTGAATTTCTCCCAGCTCGATACGGAAGCCACGGATCTTGACCTGGTCGTCGTTGCGGCCCAGGTAATCGAGACTGCCGTCAGCCATCCAGCGACCCAGGTCGCCGGTTCGGTACAGGCGCGCTTGAGGATCCTTGCTGAACGGGTTCGCCAGGAAACGCTCGGCAGTCAGCGCTTCACGGTTCAAGTAGCCCCGCGCGACACCGGCGCCGCCGACATACAGCTCGCCAACAACACCCACCGGCACCGGCTCGCGGCGTGCATCGAGTACATACAACTGCAAATCGGGAATGCGCACACCGATAGGACTCACGCCCGCCCGCTGCGCATCTGCCGCCACCAAGGGGTGGTAGGTCACATGCACCGTGGTTTCGGTGATGCCATACATGTTCACCAATTGCGTACCGGCGTTGATCACCCTGGCGTACCAAGGCTTGAGCATCCCGGTGTCCAGCGCTTCGCCACCAAAAATCACCTGGCGCAAGGAATGTCGCTGATCGCTCTCGCCCTGGGCGTTGAGCAACTGGCGGAATGCGCTCGGAGTCTGGTTGAGCACCGTCACTTCGGCGCTGCACAACAGCGCGTAGCAGTCTTGCGGGGAGCGGCTGACCAGCTGCGGCACGATCAACAAACGCCCGCCGTGCAACAGCGCACCCCAGATTTCCCAGACCGAGAAGTCGAAGGCGAATGAATGGAATAACGCCCAGACATCCTGCTCGTTGAAACCAAACCAGCTCTGTGTGGCCGAGAACAAACGGGCCACGTTGCGATGCTCGACCATTACGCCCTTGGGCAGGCCGGTCGAACCGGAGGTGTAGATGACGTACGCCAGGTGGCGCGGGCTGAGCCCGGTCAGCTGTGGATTGTGACCCGGTTGGGCCTGCAACGCCGGACTGTGCAAATCCACGCGTGGGCCATCGAACGTGCCCAGCAGTGCCAGCCCTGCAGCATCGGCCAGCACCGCCATCGGTGCGCTGTCCTGCACCTGGTAGGCGATACGCTCGGCCGGATAGGCCGGGTCAATCGGCACGTAACCCGCACCGGCCTTGAGCACCCCGAGCAGACCGACGATCATTTCCAGGCTGCGCTCGACACAGATCGCTACCCGGTCATCTGGCTGCACGCCCAGGCCCAGCAGATAATGGGCCACCTGATTGGCGCGAGTGTTCAGCTCGGCATAGGTCAGGGTGCGGTCTTCGTAATGCAAGGCCACGGCATTCGGCTGCGCCACCACCCAGGCTTCGAAGGTACGGTGAATCAGGGTGTCGTCGGCTTGCACGGCATGCGGAGTGTTCCAGCTTTCCAGCAGTTGCTGGCGCTCGATCGCGGGCAGGATATTCAGCGCTCCCAGCGCAGCGTCCGGGGTCTGTTCCAGTGCTTGCACCAGATTTTCCAGCACACAGTGCATGTAGGTACACACACGTTTGGCACCGATCTGCCCTTCGGTCATGACGGTCAGGGCGAAACCTTCGCCCAGATCATCCACGCACAAGGTCAGCGGGTAGTTGGTGCGTTCTTCGCCATGCAGCGCCTGAATGCCTTCCCAGGCGACCAGCGCCCGGTCACTTGCGTCGAGATCACCGGTATGGCGGAAGTTGAGCAGCGAGCTGAACAATGGCGTCGAAGCGGGTACACCACTGCAACGTTGGGCCAGTACCAGCGATGCGTGCTCATGGGCCAGCAGCCCGCTGAGTCGTGCGTGGGTGGCTTTCAGACCGCTGCGCACGCCCTGCTCGCCCAGCGTGACACGCAACGGCAAGGTGTTGATGAACATCCCCAGCGCTCGGTCAGACCCGGCACCGCCCTGCAGACGACCGAGCAATACGGTGCCGAACACCACATCGTCCTTGCCGGATGCAGCGCCCAGTACACGGGCCCAGGCCAGGTGGTAAAGGCTGGCGGAGCTGACCCCGAGCTGTCGGGCCTGCACGCGCAGGCGGCGGCTCAGGTCGATGTCGACCACCTGGCGTACTTCCTCGATACCGCTTCCGTCGCCCTGCACGTCCTGCAGGCCGAATGGCAGCGTCGGTTCATCGACGTCACCGAGCATGTCGTGGAAAAACGCCTCGTGCTCTTCACGGCTGACACCGAGCATGGCCTGGGCCACGTAGTTGCGATAAGGCACGGACGGTGGCAGCGAGGCTTGCTGCCCGAGCATGTACGCCTCGATTTCGCTGGTGAGAATGCGCAGCGAGGTGGCATCGTCCACCAGGTGATGGAACAGCAGCATGCCCAGCCAGCGATTATTCGCCGCGTCCTGTGCATAGCCGATACGCAGCATCGGCGCCTGACGGATGTCCAGACGCGTGTGACGAGGGTCCAGGCGCTTGATCAGTTGTTCGGTGATGTCGCCTTCGGCCGGGTCCAGCACCTGCTCATCCAGGCCCAGAGTTGCCTCACGCCAGACCACCTGCACGGGTGCGTCGAGACGCTCCCAAAGCACCGCGGTGCGCAGGATATCGTGGCGGGCGATCACGCCTTGCAGGGCCTGAGCGAAACTGTGCAGCCGCTCGAGGCTGTCAAAGGCAAACAGTGCATATTGCAGGTACGGGTCACCTTCGACTGCGGCAAGGTGGTGATACAAAATCCCCTCCTGCAACGGTGCCAGGGCATAGATGTCCTGCACGTTGGCCAGGCCGCCGGGCACGCTTGCCACCACGCGGTCGATATCGTCCTGGCTCAGCGACACCAGCGGCAGCATGTCCGGGGTGATGCGCTCACAGCCGGCGGGAATAAGGTTAACGGGGGCTTCTACGGCACCCTTCCCGCCCACCGCCGCCGCCAGGGCAGACAGGGTCGGCTGGCTGAACAGCACGCGCACATCGGCAACCAGATCGATCTGGCGCATGCGCTCGATCAGTTTCACGGCCAGCAGCGAGTGGCCGCCCAGCTCAAAGAAATTGTCATGACGACCAACCTGCTCCAGTTGCAGCAGGTCTTGCCAGATACGCGCAATGGCCATCTCGGTATCGTTTTCAGGTGCTTCATAGCCGCGACTGGCCACCGCCGAGCGGTCGGGTGCTGGCAGAGCCTTGCGGTCGAGCTTGCCGTTGGCCGTCAGCGGGAAACTTTCCAGGCTGACAAAGGCGCTTGGCAGCATGTACTCGGCCAGCGACAGGCGCAGTTGCTCGCGCAATCGGGTAGCGTCCAGTTCGACGCCTGCGGTACCGATGACATAGGCCACCAGACGCTTGTCGCCCGGTTCGTCTTCGCGGACCAGCATCAGCGCATCCTGTACACCCTCACACGCGGCGAGCTGTGCTTCGATCTCGCCCAACTCGATGCGGAAGCCGCGAATCTTCACCTGTTCGTCATTCCGGCCCAGGTATTCCAGGCTGCCATCGGCCAGCCAGCGCCCCAGGTCACCGGTGCGGTACAGGCGCGCACCCGGCGCCGTACTGAACGGGTTGTCGATGAAACGCTCGGCCGTCAGTGCTTCACGGTTCAGGTAGCCACGCGCCACACCGGCGCCGCCGACATACAGCTCGCCAACCACGCCGACCGGTACCGGCTCGCCATGGGTGTCGAGGACATACAGTTGCAAATCGGGAATGCGCCGGCCGATCGGGCTGGAGCCGATACGCTGTGCATCGTCGGCCTGCAACGGGTGATAGGTCACATGCACTGTGGTTTCGGTGATGCCGTACATGTTCACCAGTTGTGTCTCCGCATTCACGTTGCGGGCATACCACGGCTTGAGCATCGCCGTTTCCAGTGCTTCGCCGCCAAAAATTATCTGGCGCAGCGAATGTGCCTGCTCTTTCTCACCTTGGGCGGCAATCAGCTGGCGGAACGCACTCGGTGTCTGGTTGAGCACCGTGACACCGGCACTGCACAGCAGGTCGTGGAAGTCTTGAGGTGAACGGCTGACCAGTTGCGGCACGATCAACAGACGTCCGCCGTGCAGCAGCGCGCCCCAGATTTCCCAGACCGAGAAGTCGAAGGCGAACGAGTGGAACAGCGCCCAGACATCCTGCTCGTTGAAGCCGAACCACTCTTCCGTGGCCGAAAACAGCCGCGCAACGTTGCGGTGCTCGACCATTACACCCTTGGGCAGACCGGTGGAGCCGGAGGTATAGATCACATAGGCCAGGTCGCTGGACTTGACCGCTACCTGCGGATTGCACACGGATTCGTCCTGCAAGTCGGCATCGTCAAGACTGATGATTGGCAGTTCCGTCACTGGCAAGGCTTGCTGCACGGTCTGCTGGCTCAACAGTGCGACCGGCGTGCTGTCGCCGAGGGTATAGGCCAGGCGTTCTAGCGGGTAAGCCGGGTCCAACGGTACATAACCGGCACCGGATTTGAGGATGCCCAGCAAGCCGATAATCATCGCCGGGCCACGCTCGACGCAGATCGCCACGCGATCGTCCGGGCGCACACCCAGCGCGAGCAAGCGATGGGCAACCTGGTTGGCGCGGGCGTTGAGTTCGCCGTAGCTCAGGGTTTGCTCTTCGAATACCAGCGCCACGGCGTCTGGTCGTTCTGTAGCGCGGGCTTCGAATTGCTGGTGGATCGGTGTTTCATGTGCATAGGTGTTGCCGGGCTCGTTCCACTGTTCGAGCAACTGCTTACGCTCGCTGAGCGGCAATATTGAAATAGCATGCAGCGGGGTTTGCGGTGCCTGTTCCAGCGCATCGATCAGCCCCTCTACGGCCAGTTGCAAATAGTCACACACACGCTGCGCGCCGATGCTCGCCGTGACCAGCGAGGTGAACAGAAAACCTTCACCTGTATCGTCGACGTTGACGGTCAATGGGTAGTTGGTGCGTTCTTCATCGGCCATCCCCAACGACTGCATGCCACTCCACGCCGTCAGTGCCTCATCGGTTACGGCAACGTTGCTATGCCGATAATTGAGCAAGGCGCTGAACAGCGGCGTCGGTGCGACCACGCCGCTGCAGCGCTGGGCCAGCGCCAGCGACGCATGCTCGTGCCCGAGTAAGCCGGTCAAGCGCCGGTGCGTGGCCTTGACCCCTTCACGCACGCCCTGGTCGCCCAGGTCTATCCGTAGTGGCAAGGTATTGATGAACATGCCAAGGGCTCGTTCGGCACCTCGACCGCTCTGCATCCGGCCCATCAGGATGGTGCCGAACACCACGTGTTCACGTCCGCTGACGCGGCCCAGCATCTGCGCGAACGCCAGGTGGATCAGGCTCGCCGCACTGACCCCAAGTTGCCGCGCCTGAACTCTCAAGCGTTGGTTCAAAGCGCCGTCCAGCTGCAGGCGGGCATGATCGAGAGCGCTGCCGTCGCCTTGCACATCGTGCAGGCCGAATGGCAGCGTCGGCTCGTCGATGTCGCCGAGCATGTCCTGGAAGAACTGCTCGTGATCCTGCTCGTTCAGGCTTTGTCGGGCCTGAGCGACATAATTGCGGTAGGGAATGGAGTCGCCAAGTTGCTCGGCCTGACCGAGCAGGCAGACCCGCATTTCATGCTGCACCTGATCCAGCGCGGTGTGGTCGAGGATCATGTGGTGGAACATCAAGATCGCCACCCAGCGCTGGTTAACGGTGTCCAAAGCACACACCATGCGCATCAAGGGTGCCTGACGGATGTCCAGGCGTATCTGGCGTGGGTCAAGGCGCTCCTGCAACTGACGGGTTACATCACCTAGCCTGGGGTTTAGTTGAACTTCTTCGACGTCTAGCTCGACCTGGCGCCAGACCACCTGCAACGGCTCATCGAGGCTTTCCCAGTGCATGGAGGTGCGCAGAATGTCATGGCGGTTGATGACCATTTGCAGCGCTTTGGCGAAGGTGTCCACGTGTGCGCGGCTGTCAAAGGCAAACTGCGCCTGCAGCACATAGGGGTCGCCCCGTTCGGCGCTGATGTGGTGATAGAGAATGCCTTCCTGCAACGGCGCCAACGGGTAGATGTCCTGCACGTTCGCTGCGCCACCGGGCACGCAGGCCGTCACCTGGTCGATCTGCTCCTGACTCAGGTCGATCAACGGCAGCATGTCCGGAGTGATTCTCCGGCAGTCCGCAGGAATGCGGTTGGCTGGAATAACCAGATCGTCGACCGCGCCTGCCGCTGCCGCCAGTGCCGCAAGGGTCGGCTGGCTGAACAGCGTACGCACGTTGGCGCTCAGGCCTGCCTGGCGCATACGTTCGATCAGGCTTACCGCCAGCAATGAATGCCCGCCCAGTTCAAAGAAATGGTCGTGGCGACCGACACGTTCGATCTTGAGCAAGTCGCTCCAGATTTTCGCCAGAGTAATTTCTGCTGTGCCTTGTGGCTCCTCGTAGCCGCCACGGATCAGTGCATCACCGTCCGGTGCTGGCAGGGCCTTGCGGTCGAGCTTACCGTTCGGGGTCAGCGGCATTGCGTCGAGCGGCACATAGGCCGCCGGGATCATGTGGGCCGGCAGTTGTTCCTGCAGCCAGCCGCGCAGGCTATCGATGTCCACCGAAGCCTGCCCTGCGCTCAGGGTGTAATAAGCCACCAGACGCTTGTCGCCGGGAATGTCTTCGCGGGCAGTGACCACTGCCTCGTGGACCGCCGGGTGCTTGGCCAGACGCGCATCGATCTCTCCCAGTTCGATACGGAAACCACGGATCTTCACCTGATCGTCGTTACGGCCCAGGTATTCGATATTGCCGTCTGGCAGGTAGCGACCGAGGTCGCCGGTACGGTACATGCGTGCCGCAGGCTGTTGGCTGAAAGGGTCCTTGAGGAAGCGTTCGGCAGTCAGGTCGTCACGGTTCAGGTAACCGCGCGCCACACCGGCCCCGCCGATGTAGATCTCGCCCACAACGCCCAGTGGAACGGGCTGTTGCTGTTCATTCAGCAGGTAGAACTGCGTATTGCCCACTGGTTTGCCGATGTGCGCAGCGAAGCCGTCTTCGCGATCCATCGCCACCCAGCTTGAGTAGGTGGTGGTTTCCGAGGGGCCGTAGAGGTTGCACAGGCGCTGCACGTCAGTTTTTTCGAACAGCGATTCAACCAGGCTGCGTTTCAGTGCTTCACCCGCCACGTTCACGGTGTGCACAGATTCCGGCAGGCCGTTAACTTCCAGCAGTGCTTTCAGCGCCGACGGCACGGTGTTGATCAGGCCGATATCGTGCTTGCCGTGTTGCAGTTCCAGCACGTTCCTGACGACTTCGATGCTGCCGCCCGAGGTCAGCGGCGCGAAGCACTCGTAGACCGCGAGGTCGAAGTTCAGCGAAGTGGAGAACAGCGTTTTTTCCAGTGCTGCCCCGTCAAAAGCCGTGTGCGCCCAGCTCAGGAAGTTCACGGTGTTGCGGTGTTCGATCATTACGCCTTTTGGCAGGCCGGTCGAACCCGAGGTGTAGATCAGGTACGCCAGATGCGCTGAAGTCAGCCCCGGCACCTGCGGGTTCTGGACGGATTCGTCCTGCCAATCGTTCAGATCAAGATTGATAACAGGCACCGAAACGTCGGTCAGCAGCGCTTCAGTTGCCGACTGCGCCAACACAGCGGCAGGCACGCTGTCCTGCAACATGTAAGCAATACGTTCCGCTGGATACGCCGGGTCGAGCGGCACATAACCGCCGCCCGCCTTGAGGATCGCCAGCAACCCGACGACCATCTCCACACCGCGTTCCACACAGATCCCGACCCGCGAATCCGGCTGCACGCCCTGCTTGCGCAAGGCATGCGCCAGGCGGTTGGCCTGCTCGTTAAGCTCGCGATAGGTCAGATGTTGTTCGCCATGCACTACGGCCACATCATATGGCGTGCGCTCGACTTGTGCTTCGAACAGCCCATGAATGGTCTGTTGCTGCGGGTAATCCAGCGCTGTGTCGTTGAACGCCACCAGCAACTGCTCACGTTCAGCAGCAGGCAGGACCGGCAGGCTGCCGAGCGCCGAGGACGGTGACTGTTCCAGCACATCCACCAGATGCTCCAGCACAGTCTGCATGTAAGCGCAGACCCGTTTGGCACCCACGGTACTGCTGACCAGCACGTTCAGGTTGAAGCCTTCACTGGAGTCATCGACGTTCAAGGTCAATGGATAGTTGGTGCGTTCTTCGCTGTTCAGCGTATGAATACCCTGCCAGGCCTGGGCAGCCCGCTCGGATACGCTGCCAGGCACACTGTGGCGATAGTTGAGCAGCGAACTGAACAGTGGCGTCGGTGCGGCAATGCCGCTGCAACGCTGAGCCAGCGCCAGCGAAGCATGTTCGTGACCCAGCAAGGCAGTCAGACGCTCATGGGTGGCCTTGACCCCGTCACGCACGCTCTTTCCGCCCACTGAAACCCGCAGCGGCAAGGTGTTGATGAACATCCCCAAGGCCCGCTCGGCGCCTTCCCCGGCCTGCATCCGGCCCATCAGCACGGTGCCGAACACTACGTCCTGCCTGTTTGAAACCGTGCTCAACACCTGAGCCCAAGCCAGGTGCACCAGACTGGCGGTGCTCACGCCCTGTTGTCGGGCCTGAGCGCGCAGTCTCAGGTTCAACCGAGGGGCCAGCGCCAGGTTGGCTTCCTCGATATCAAGGCCATCGCCCTGCACATCCAGCAGGCCGAATGGCAGCGTCGGCTCGTCCACATCCCCGAGCATGTCGCGGAAAAACGCTTCGTGCTCGGCCTGACTGACGCCCAGGCGTGCCTGGGCCACATAATTGCGGTATGGCACCGGTGCCGACAGGTTTTGAGCTTCGCCCAACAACCAGGCCTGCATTTCATGCTGTACCACGGCCATCGCCATGTTATCGAGGACCATGTGGTGGAACAGCAGCATCGCGCAGATCCGCTGGTTCAGCGGGTCTTCGGCGTAGGCCAGGCGCATCAGCGGTGCCTGAGTGACATCCAGGCGGTGGTGACGCGGGTCGAAGCGGCTGTGCAGTTGCGCGCTGACATCACCGGCTGCGGGGTCGAGTTGCAACGCCTCAAGAGGCAATTGCGCGTGGCGCCAGACCACTTGTACGGGTGAGTCCAGGCCTTTCCAGATTACACCGGTGCGCAGAATGTCGTGTCGATCAATAACTGCCTGCAAAGCCTGGACGAAAGCGTCCAGGCACGCGTGGTCGTCAAAGGCGAAATGCGCCTGCAGCACATACGGATCGCCCTGCTCGGCGGCGATGTGGTGATAGAGAATGCCTTCCTGCAACGGCGCCAACGGGTAGATGTCCTGCACATTCGCCACGCCGCCCGGCACGCTGGCAACCACCTGGTCGATCTGTGCCTGGGTCAGGTTGGCCAGTGGCAGTAGTTCAGGCGTAATGCGTTGGCAATCCTCGGTGATCAGATTGGCTGGCACCACGATGTCCGTGCTACCCCCGACTGCGGCAGCCAGTGCAGATAACGTCGGCTGACTGAACAGCACGCGTATATCGGTGCTCAGACCCAACTGGCGCATGCGCCCGATCAGGCTGACTGCCAGCAGCGAGTGACCGCCGAGTTCGAAAAAGTTGTCGTGACGACCAATCCGGGCAACGCCCAGCAGCTCTTGCCAGATGGCCGCGATCTGCGTTTCGGTTTCACCTTGTGGAGCTTCGTAGCCACGGCTGATCAGTGCATCGGCGTCCGGTGCTGGCAAAGCCTTGCGGTCGAGTTTGCCGTTCGGGGTCAGCGGCATGGCCTCAAGCCGCACATAAATGGCCGGCACCATGTACTCAGGCAGCTTTTCCTGCAAATGCCTGCGCAGGTTATCGATGTCGACCACGGGGTTTCCGGTCGCCAAGGTGTAATAAGCCACCAGGCGCTTGTCGCCCGACACATCTTCGCGGGCTGTCACTACGGCTTCGTGGACGGCCGGGTGTTTGGCCAGACGCGCATCGATCTCGCCCAGTTCGATACGGAAGCCGCGGATTTTCACCTGATCGTCGTTACGGCCGAGGTATTCGATATT
>NZ_LKEK01000088.1:0-11078 GCF_001466905.1 Pseudomonas sp. ICMP 3272 | reverse complement strand
TGTCTTTGACGTGATCGAAGCGGCTGGTGTTGAAGTTGAGGCGGTTGGCCGCAGCGTCGTAGCGGAACTCTTCGCCATCGACCACTCGGCCGGTGTTGCGCGCCAGCAA
The DNA here is from genome assembly GCF_001466905.1 of Pseudomonas sp. ICMP 3272. NCBI lineage: Bacteria > Pseudomonadati > Pseudomonadota > Gammaproteobacteria > Pseudomonadales > Pseudomonadaceae > Pseudomonas > Pseudomonas sp. ICMP 3272. The sequence goes on along the minus strand of NZ_LKEK01000088.1, from coordinate 10,969 downwards.
CTGGCCGTTGGCTTCGTATTCGTACTGGGTTTCGCCGCGCAGTTTGTCGAGGGTGCGGCTCAGTTCGCCGGCCGGGTCGTATTCGTAGCGGCGGTGGACCGGGTTGTAGGCGTGTTCGACATAACGCTCTGGCTTTATGAGCGGGTTCTGAATCTGCGACAGTTTTTCTGCAGGCAGGGTTGTGGCGTACTGCCAGGCCTTGCGGCCCATGCTGTCGTAGCCGAAGCAGCTGGTCAGCTTGCCTTGGGTGCGGTAGATCTCGCGATGGAGATCGTCGCGCTCCATATCGCTGATCAACTGGCCATCGAGGTTCAACTGGTGCAGGTGACCGCTGCCGTAATACAAGTGGTTCAGGTGCTGACCGGTAGGAAGCGTCAGCGTGGTCAGGTTGCTGAGTGGATCGTAGTCGTAGGCCAGTGCGCCTTGGGGTGTGGTCTCTGTGGTCAGTCGCCCCAGCAGGTCGTAAGCAAATTCCAGTTTCTCGGCGGTGACGCCGAGTTTTCTGCCGGTGTCCGTCGGTTTGCGCTCGATTGACAGCAGTCGGTCGCCGTCGTCGTAGGCGTAGTCCTGGCGCGCGTCGTCGTTGAGTTTGGCCAGCAAACGGCCTATCGGGTCGCGCTCCAGATGGGTACTGCGCCGTGGCTGTTCGCCTTTCTCGCCGTAGCCGATTTCCTCAACCTGTGTCAGGTGTCCGCCGAGGTTATAGCTGAAACGACGGGTCAGGTTGTCGATGCGCTTTTCTTCGATCAGACGGTCTGCGTTGTCGTAGTCAAAGCGGTAAGTGGCGTCGTTTTCGTTGGTCAGGGCGACGAGGCGAATGGCTTTGTCGTATTCGTAGGTGATGGTCTGCCCTTTGGCATCCTGTCGCCATTTGGGCAGGCCACGACCGTTGCGCAGCAGCTGGGTGGTCTGGCCTTTGCCATCGGTGTGGGTCAGGACCTGGCCCAGTTCGTTGTAGGTGAAGGTCTCGCTGGTGCCATCCGGATGGTTGATGCGCAGCACTTCGCCGTCGGGTTTGCGTTCCAGCGTGGTGGTGTTGTTCAGTGCATCGGTGACGGCCACCAAGTGGTGGCGCTCGTCATAGCGGTAGTGCGTGCTTTTGCCCGAGCAGTCCTGAAAGCGCTGCACTTGCGCCAGGTTGTTCCACCACAGGTATTTGGACTTGAGCGTCGGGTCGACGATGGTGTGCGGCAGGCCGTCCTCACCGTTGAGGTATTCGGTCTTGTGGCCCAGCGCATCGATCTCGGCAACGAGGTTGCCTTTGGCATCGTAGTTGGCCTTCCAGGTACTGCCATCCGGGTAATCGACCTGAGTAATCAGCGTCGTCAGGTGGTGGTACTGGTAGCGAATACTGCGGCCCAGCGGATCGGTCTCCTTGAGCAACCGGGCGAACTCGTCGTACTCGAACGCCAGCTGGTTGCCATCGGGCAGGGTCAGCCCGGTCATGTTGCCGGTGTCGTCGATCTCGATGACGTAGTGATCGCCACTGTAGTCGCGGCTCGAGGTGACGCGATGGTCCTTGTTGTAATGAATTTCCAGCTCGCGCCCTAGTACGTCGGTGACCCAGGTGGTGCGGGCCTCGCGGTCGTAGCGGAAGTGGAAATGCTCACCATCGCTGGTCTGGTGTTCGACGACACGCGGCTGGCCGTCGATGATTTCCCAGCGGTACTCGCAGGTCAGGCCCAGTGCGTTGCTGTGGCGGGTCATGACGCCATCGGTGTAACTGAAACGGCGCACGGAATCACCGTTGCGGTTGAACACTTCTGCGAGCTGACCGTTGCTGTCGTAGTGGTATTGGACCAGGGTTTCGACAGCCTCATTGTCGACGATGCGCTTGACCGAGGTCAGGCGTGTCGTCACTTCGTCGTAATGCAGGTGCACGCGGATCCCGCCCGTCGCGCTGATGTCGGTCAGCGTGCCTTGTTCGGTACGGGTGAAATGCAGGAAGTGACCGAGTGCGTTTTCGATACGATCCAACGGAACCGGTTTGTTGTCGTCAGGCACTTCGCCGAAGTAGAAGAAGATGTTGTCCAGCGTCTGCAGCAGGTAGTGACCACCCTGCGTGCAGACCAGATAGACCTGTTCGTGAGGGTTGTAGATGCGCTGGCCAGGCGCTATGTCCACGAACGGAACGGTGCGGCCCTGGTTATCCGTAAGGTAGAGGAAGCTGCCGCGCTTGCGCAGGCTTTGCTCCCACGGCAGCACCCAGCCTTTGCCGAGCACGCTGTCGACATTCAGATTGCTGGCGTAAAAACGCGACCATTCGATGGGCATCAGGCCCGGCAGGCTGAAGTCGATTTCATCCGGGATCAGCTTGCGGCCAGTCGTGGTGTCGACCGGATTGCCGCTCAGGCCGCCGATGGCACTGCGCATCACAGGCTCAACCACGTAGCGACTGCCCACTTCGCCGGCGACGAAACCTGCGGTGAACTTCATGGCGCAGGGCAGCACTGCTTTCATGCCTGCCTGCGTTCCGGCCTTGAGCAGCTGTGCAATACCACCTGCCGCACCCGCCACGGCCATCAGTACATCGACGGTAGTGCGCAGCCAGCCTGGAATTTCGTCGTCCACTGGCAGATAGCGATACCTGCCGCCGCCGATAAATACGTTGTCGGAGCCGCCGGAGATGGTCGCGCCACAGGTCAGCTTATCGCCTTTGCGCGCCGCCGCCACACTGTTGATGAAGACGTTGGTCGAACCCTCGGCAATCTTGACCGGCCCCGGATGCTTGTCACAGGCACCAATGCTTTTTTCAACATGCGCTGCCTTGCGGTTGTTGATGTATACATTGGGTGATGCCGTGATGATCGTGCCAGAAGGGGAGGAAAACATACTCCCTATCGCCTCTCCTGCGGCGGTGAGCAGGCTACCTCCGACGCCTGCTGCAAGTCCTGCCAGAAGAGCCACGCCGAACCCGCACGTGAAGGTTGCGATCGCTACCGTCGCAATGAGCGCAATACCGAGCACAGCCCCGATCAGGAAGCCCCCCAGGGCGCCGGTATGCGATATTTCGTCACCAAAGCGCGCGGCCTCGAACATGAGCGTTACTCCTGTTCGCTACCGTTGGCTGGAGAGGTATCAGACACGCGAGGCTGGAAACTGGCCAACAAGTTTTCCCAATCCTGGGTCTGCTCGATACTGAAGTCCGTCTGGGACGTGGTCGAGAATACGATCGCGCGCTCAGGCTCGATCAGAAAAGCCGCCTGACGTTGATAGTAAGGACGCCCTTCGGTCATGTAATACGCGTCGATCTGAATACCTTCGAGAGGGGCCACGGTCGATAGCGAAACTGCTTTTCTGTTCAGCAGCGTGTAACCGCGCAGCTTGGACGAAAGCATTTTGACCTGGCGATCAACATAGGTTTTCAGGTGCTCGGAAGGTAGCAGAGTGTCTCTGGAGACCGTCATGCTCAGCGGGGCAGGCAGCGTCGAGCCCATCACGAACATGTTCACTGTGCGGTCCTGAAATCCCTCTGGCAGCTTGATACTGCCTTCGTGCAACTCGTAGTCCATGTGATAAGAATTCCTGAAATCAAAAAAGAAACAATCACTGTGCGGCGAGACCGCCCAGCATGCTATCGAAATCCGCCAGCCAGAGGCTGAGGTCCGGCTTGGTCGGATCGATCAGGCAAGAAATTTCCAACCACTGCAGCACATCCTTTCCGGCAAGGGGAACAAGCGCACCTACCAGTCGCGCGTGTTGTTCTGCGCTGCCTTCTTTGAAGTGGAAATCCAGCGCTTTCGCAGTGCAGCCCACCAGGGTGCAGTCCCGCCGACGAATAATACGGAGTTGAGGGTCGCGCTCACGAAAGGTCTGCACCGAGCTTTCGAAAAGTGCTTCCAGCGCCTCACCCTGCATTACGTCTCTGCGTTTGACAGACAACATGAGCGGCTCGCCTTTGTACTCAAGCGTAACCTGGACATCACGAAACAGGACGCTTTCAGGAAAGGCCAGATTAAAGCCACCAAAATTGAAACTGCTGGGCACGTCCTGCAATGGCGTGATCGGTTCTGGCTCAGGCTCGGGGACAGCTTCAACGACCGGGGCTTCCAGCGCTGCCTTGCGCGCTGCCTCCTCATCCGCAATACGTTTTGCGGAAATACGGTCGTAAAGACTTGTTCGTTCCATGCCCTGCGTTCTCACTTGTTGATATCGACTCGGTCACCTTTGACAAAGGTGCTCTCGCCAAGAACATTGATCACCTTGCCTTTTATCTGGATGCCATCCGGAGTGATCGAGATGCTGCTGTCGCCTACTTTGAGAAGGATGTACTGCTTGGCATCCACCTGAATGAACTGGTTGTCGACCTTTAGCGTAAACGACCCCTGCTGCACGTTCGTCACAGTATCTTTCTGGATGATCTCCGTATTCGTACCGCCAACAGTCACCTTGCGGTTATTGCCCACCTCGTGCTTTTCATCCAGCTCGATCTCGGTGTCCATGTTGCGCTCGGCATGCATGATCACCTGTTCGGCACCGGCCTTGTCTTCAAAGCGGAAGAAGTTGGCTGTACCGCCATCACCCTTGGCCGAACGCGTCAGGAAACCGCTTTGGGTCTTGTTGGCAGGCAACGACCACGGCGGCGTATTCTGGCTGTTGTACAGACTGCCCATGACGAGCGGACGGTCGGGGTTGCCATCAAGGAAAACGACCACCACCTCGTCACCGACGCGTGGGATCTGGATGCTACCAAAACCGCCGCTGGCACCGGATTGAGCGACGCGGACCCAGCAGGAGCTTTTGTCGTTGTGCTCGCCTTTGCGGTCCCAGTGGAACTGAATCTTTACGCGACCCAGTTCGTCGGTAAAGATTTCTTCTCCGGGCGGACCCACAACGATAGCGGTCTGCGGGCCGGAAATGACGGAGCGATTGGTCGTGAGCTGCGGGCGAAAAACTATCTTCTTGCGCACACAGGAGAAGGTGTTGAAGTAGCTGGCTTGCTGGCCGTTGAGATAATTGTTGTGGCCTTCACTATCAACAAGAACGAGCAGGAACTGGCGGTCTTCAGGTGAGCCCTGATCGTGGTCGTAATGCTGCAGCAGTTCAAAGGTGTAGCCAGGCTTCATGGCACGACAGTTACTGGTGCCCCTAAAGCTCTTGCCCCTCAGCTCAAGCGCTTCAACGCGCAAGCGCAACAGCGCTTCACCTTCATCGTAGGTACCATGGGTGTACTGGCCGGGAAAGTCGTACACCTCGAAGTTCTCGACATCACCCTGCTGGTTCAGGCTGTTCATGGCGACCGGCAGCCTGTTGTTTGGCTGACGATAGTCGAACGTCTGAACCGCTATTTTCCCTGATTGTAGTTTGCGGTCGCCGTTCCATTCGATGATGGAGTCGGCTGTCTCGGTGACCGACGCCGAGTGGAAGCGTATCTGGGGCTGCTCCGGCAACGGCACCAGCGTGGTGGAGTCGTCGCAGATGATCATGGTGTGACCTTCGGCGGTGTGCTCGAAGTAATAGAACATCCCTTCTTCTTCCAGCAGACGCTGGACGAAGTTGAAGTCAGATTCGCGGTATTGAGTGATGTAGGTATAGCGCTTGAGAGGCTTGCTCAGGCGAAACTCATGCTTGGAGAACGCGGTACACATCGCGAACACTTGGGTAACGACTTCCTCAACCGTATTTCCCTGGAAGATACGTGTGTCGAAGCGGTTCTTCAGCATGGAGAACCAGGGGTTGAGCGTTGCCGTGTATTTGGCCATACCGCCGTCGCTGCCACCGCTGGCAAAGCGCGTGAGATAGCCAGCGATGTAGCGTGGCGAGCCATCCGCCAGCTCGATTTCGATAACCACGTGCTGGCCCATCATCGATTTCAGCTCGACTCCGGAGTCCTGGCACACCAGCAGCAGGTCAAATTGGTATGCACGTGACAGACCTTCAGACCCTCTAAAGGACTCCAGCAGCAGCTCCTGCTCGGGATTGGCGAGGTTCTTGAATTTGAAAAGGCGCCGGTTCTGCGGCGAAAGCATCGCGGCAAGGTCCATCAACATGTATATCTCCTTGAAGGCAGGGAGGCCAGCGCCGCCGGATTTAGCGGCTAACGGTTACAAACTGACAAGTCACGACACAGGTCTGGTGCATAAGCATCGACTATTTCAGGAGGGCTGCGATATCAAAAATCGACATCCACCGCTCATAAAATTCTGAAAATTTCGTAGGACCAGAGCTACAGACGCGTTCGGCATCTCGCAATTACTGCGAATGTGCGACCACAAAACAATATGAAAGTGCCACTAGCTCAGTAAAAAAACAGCTAACATTTCTCTCAAAACCGTTACAGTTCTTAAGAGATGAAAGGAGACACCGAGGCGTTGCGCCGTGTCAACCACAACGACGGCCTCGGACGATCACCCTCATTTTGGGATGTGTCTGATTTAGCTGGACGGTCGTAATTGTGGAGCACTTAGAGCGCGCATTAGTTGGAAGATTTTCAAGCGTAGCAATGAGTTAAGCAGGGACTCGAATAAGTGATAGCCTAATGACATTGTTGCGATCTGTTTTTTAGGTGAGAAAAATGAGCATGTCCTGAAATTTAGCTTCAGAATTCAGGTCCCATGGAGCCATGTACATGGCTCGGATCACGTCAATTTGTAGCCGCGCGATTGGTGCAAGCCTCCTTCAACCAAGGGACAGTGATGTGTAAATGGACCTATTAGCCAACATTCCTAGCTGGGATGACATCGAGCGGAACCTCGATGATAAATTCAACACGCTGAATCAAGCCTACAGCGATGGGCTGCAGAGCACCTATGACAGCTGGAATGGCTTCACGCGACGCGTCAATACCACCGCGACTCAAGCCTACGGATACATGGGCGGCAACCGCATTGACTATGTGAAAGCGGCGATGAGGCTTTCCTATCCCATCATCGAGTCAAACCTCAAGCGCAAGTGGGCATCCATCGAGATCGAACAGATCCTCCCGGTGCTGCTGCAACTGGTTAAAGAAGTCGCGATGATTCTCGGCGGCAGCGTTGCGGTCGGTACGGTCGCTGGCGGCGTTGCTGGAGCGTTTTTCTTTGGTGTCGGCGCTGTGCCGGTAGCGGCAGTTGGAGCGGGTATCGGTTTACAGGTTGGCAACCTGATCCTGATGGCGCTGGGCCTCTCAGCTATAGCTGAATATTTCTATAAAGGTCTGCCTGCTTGCCTCTCTACCTTGCAGGAAGGCTTCGCCACTGCCTGGCACGCTGACGAAGGGCTGAAACCCGAGGGCCTCGACCCCACTGGTGGTTCGGCATACGAAATCCAGGAGCGGATTGATCGTGCTGCCCGCCAAATTGCGAAGGGCCAGGAGCAACTGGTGCTGCTGCTCTTTACTGCCATCGTGACCTACATGACACGTGGGCAGGTCAAGGCAGGCATCATAGGTAGCGTGGATAGCATCGCAGCGCGCAGTGCCAAGCTTCAGGCAGATATTTCGAACAAGCAGTTTGCGAATTGGTTGGCGCGTAATGAGCAGAAGTTGTTGGCTCAGCCGGAGTTGCGGGTTAATGAGCCGGCGCCGTTGGCTAAGAAGCAAGCTGATATCGATCAGCCAGAAGTTTCAACCCCTTCTCCAGATAAAACGAAGTCACCCGCAAAACCTGTACCTGTTATGAGTCTGCATGATGCGGTAGGTAAGGAAATGGCTGATAGATGGATAGCTGCAGGACGCAGCAATGCTAGCGAAAGAAATCCTAAGGCATCACTTCTGCTTTCAGATGATGAAATTGGAGCTCTTTATGGTTATTCTACTAATGACGTATATAAAGAGTTTAATGCGGCTATGCGCTCGGATAATACTACCCCAGAGATTGAGGCTTTTGCTCATCATGCCACTCAAGGCTTGGCTAAGCTGCCTCCGTTTGTGGGAGGGCGAACCTACCGGGGGACAGATCTCCCCCCAGATGTTCTTGATAGGATGACTATCGGAGCCGTAGAAGTGGATAAAGCTTTTTTTAGCAGTTCGGCAACTAGCCCCTTCTCGGGCAATACTCAAATGGTGGTGCAAGGAACATCTGGAAAAGACATTTCATTTCTAACCCATCTTCCAGAAGCAGAGGTTCTATATCCGCCCGGGACAACTTTTGAAGTTTTAAATCGCCAAGAATCAGGTTTTATCACCCATCTTTCTCTTAAAGAAGTCCCATGATAAATCTACATAGCTCGTTAGACATCGTTACTGACTATGCTGAACGGTATAGAAGCCTTAGGCCTGCGCCTACTCCTAGAGTATCTACCTCAAGTGGAAGATCTTCAAAGGCTGATAGTTCCACAGACTCTTCCTTGGTCCCGGGCTGGCTAGCATCTAGAATACCTACGCTAACAGCCTCTCAGGCACTTGACCGATCAAAAGGCGCACTTCTTGGTCTTGCTATTGGTGATGCAGTCGGTACAACTCTGGAGTTTACTAGTCGCGATTCTAACACTGTGACAGACATGCAAGGCGGGGGGCCATTTAGACTCAACGCGGGTGAGTGGACAGATGATACCAGCCTAGCTCTTTGCTTGGCTGACTGTTACCTTGCGAATGGAAAGCTGGATTACGCAGACTATTTGAATCGGCTGTGCCGCTGGTATAAAAAAGGGGAAAATAGCGTCAACGGTGTTTGCTTTGATATTGGTAATGCGACACGCAACGCACTTGAAGGTTGGCTAAAGGAAGGATTGAGTTGGAACGGTAACTGGGAGCCTAGTACCGCAGGCAACGGTTCAATAATCAGATTAGCACCGACAGCTATTTTTCGGCGAAACTCTCTGATCACTACATGGATGGAAAGTCAAACGCAAAGCAGAACTACACACTGTGCGGTTGAGGTGATTAGTTGTTGTGAACTTCTAGGGGCAAAATTACACCTCGCTCTAAATGGGGCCAATAAGCAGGAGATTTTTTCTCCCATGATCGGCCCATTCCAGCCTCGGGTAATGATCATCAACGCCGGTGAATATAAAGAAAAAACTAGAGACCAGATCCGCTCCTCAGGTTATGTTATCGACACGCTGGAAGCAGCCCTGTGGGCCGTATGGCATACCGACAACTTCAAAGATGCTATTCTGCTAGCCGCTAATCTCGCCGATGATGCTGACAGTGTAGCAGCTACCGCTGGACAAATCGCCGGTGCATTGTATGGTGTGTCGGGTATGCCAGATGAGTGGGTAAAAAAAGTCGCTTGGTCGGATCATATTCAAGATTTAGCTCAGCAGTTGTTTGAGCGCGCACCAAGTTAAAATGCATTTTCGGCGCTGTCGTGGAAGTGTGCAATCCTTTAAAGGTCTATCGCTGATAGCGCCAAAATACAGTTTCTTGAGTGTTTATAATATAGATATTTATATGAATTTTTCGTAAGAAAAGTCAGAGGTACAAATGTTTACTGCGTGATAATGACGTTTTGTCATAATTACGATATTACGATCTATTTCGCGGATGAGAAAAGTGAGCTTGCTCTGAAATTTGGCTCAAAATTCAGGTCTGATCGGACCAAGTGCATATGGATCAGAACGTGTCAATTCGTGACTACCCAAATAAGTTGGTGCAACCCCCTTCAACCCAAGGACAGTGATGTATAAATGGACTTATTAGCCAACACTCCTAGCTGGGATGGCATCGAGCGGAACCTCGATGATGAACCTAACAAGCTGATTCAAGCTAAGAGAGGTTTTTGTGGGTAACGTCGCGCCGACGGAAAGTTGCCAGGTCTGGCGATGCTGTTCAGAGCATAGTAAACAATCGTGGTGAATGGTTTATGTCCAGACTAATCAGCACGATGAAACTAGGAGTAACATTAGCGTGGATGTTAGAGCTTTGAAAGTGGCAGCTACAACGCTCCGCGACAAACTTGAATTTTATAAACATCGCGACCCCGATGCTTCAATATTATTATTGACCCTTGATATGCTACTCTGCCGGGCAGAGCAAGGCCAAATAACAGAGATGGTTGAGCCTCGAGATATTCCAGGATACAAGATTTTTACCGAAACAAATTTACAAAGTTATGGAGATTTGGAAAAAGCCTACGCTGATTTTTGTCTTGAACTTTCAGAGGTGCGCGAAACAGATGCGTATAAGATGTTGGCGGCCAAGATGGCTAAGCGTCGAAAGTCTCTTCAATAGAGGGTAGTGCAGCGTACTTTGTTTCGAGTCTGAAACGGTAAAGCGAAGACGTTTCTTCTCTTTTCGATAATCTCTAGTCAAACGCCTGGAAAACAAATGACTTCCAGTCCAAAAAATCGCTTAAATTAATGGGCGCGAGTGGGTGATGAAGTTTAATACTGCTATAGAGTTTGTAGATTATGCTATCGATCTGACTAGAGAGCGGATAAAACGCAATCCTTCATTTCCTGTTTATGCCACAGTTATAAACCAGCTATTATACATAAAAGCTGTTTTTGATGGTGTTGAGAAGGATAAATTTAGACTTCATAAGCTTTCCATTGGAGCTCTTGCGGCGAAAGAGTTTGAAGATACTGATTACGAGTTGGCACGAGCATTAATGGATGTTTATTACATAGCAAATCAATCAGCGAACGGACTGAAAGTTAAGCTTCCCGAAGGGTTGTGGCGTCCTTGAGAAATAAATTTTATTACGCTTGCCAAGAGCGAAAGAAGTTGCAATTTTCGCTCTTGAGGCCGGTCGCAGATGTCTGCTTTCCTTCGTCCCTTCGCCTATCCAGCTGCTGCCAAAGTCATTACTATGAATATTGAACATCTTAAGCAAAAAACGCAAAAGCTGCGTGAATTGATTGAAGATTTGAAAAAATCAGATCACGTGGTTGAAAAGCTTCGAGCTGAGATCGAACCACTGATGAAGCTGGCCGAATCTGGCATGATAACAGTTAAGTTGCAGTGGCGAGACATTCCGGGGCGTTACCTATTTACCGAAGAGGGCTTGCAGCAATATCCCCATCTTGAGCATGCTTTCGCAGAGTTCAGGATTGAGCTGACTGGTGGAGAGACTCCTTTGTTACGTAAGTTGAAAAGGGAAATGGGCGA
>NZ_LKEK01000087.1:0-11122 GCF_001466905.1 Pseudomonas sp. ICMP 3272 | reverse complement strand
CTGCGCTGCACAGGTCAATTCAAGGAGGACGCAGAGCCTCCAGAACGGCATGCCCACGCTGGAGCATGGGCACGATAGTGTTCCTGCGGTCTGCGCTGCACAGGTCAATTCAAGGAGGACGCAGAGCGTCCAGAACGGCATGCCCACGCNTCCCGCATGTCTCTCGACTGGCGGGCCTTAGTGCAGTTTCATCCGTGGTTCGGTGCCTTTGCCGATCTTGCTGCCCAGCATCAGCATCAGGGTGCGGAAGGTGCCGTACAGCGCCATCTGGTGCATGCGATACAGCGACACATAGAACATCCGCGCCAGCCAGCCTTCAAGCATCACGCTGCCCATCAGGTTACCCATCAGATTGCCGACTGCCGAGAAGCTCGACAGCGAGATCAGCGAGCCGTAGTCCTTGTAGGTGTACTCCGGCAAGGTCTTGCCTTCGATCCGCAGGCGCAGCGATTTGACCAGCAAGGATGCCTGCTGATGAGCAGCCTGAGCGCGTGGCGGGACGTTGCGGTCGGTGCCTTTTTGCGGGCAGGCGGCGCAGTCACCGAAGGCGAAAATATTCTCGTCACGGGTGGTTTGCAGCGTCGGCAGCACTTGCAACTGATTGATCCGGTTGCTCTCCAGCCCATCCAGTTCATGCAGAAACGCCGGAGCCCGAATACCCGCCGCCCAGACTTTCAAACTGGCCGGGATGACCTGCCCGCTGGCCGTGATCAAGCCGTCGGCGGTCACTTCACTCACCGCGGCATTGGTCAGTACCGTCACGCCAAGTTTTTCCAGTGTCTTGTGTACCGGCGCGCCGATACGCTCTGGCAATGCAGGCAGCACCCGAGGCCCGGCTTCGATCACGGTAATGCGCAGGTTTTCCGGCTTGATCTGGCCCAGCCCGTAAGCGGCCAGCTCGTGCGCCGCGTTGTGCAGCTCTGCCGCCAGTTCAACACCGGTTGCACCTGCGCCTACAATGGCAACAGTAATTTCCTGCGCGCTGTCAGCCTGACCTGCGTGAGCACGCAGATAGTGGTTGAGCAGTTGCTGGTGGAAACGCTCGGCCTGCTTGCGGCTGTCGAGAAACAGGCAATGTTCCGCCGCGCCCGTGGTGCCGAAGTCGTTGGTGGTGCTGCCCACGGCGATGACCAGCGAGTCGTAGCCCAGACTGCGTGCCGGAACCAGTTCGGCACCGTTTTCATCCAGCGTCTCGGCCAGGTGAATCTGGCGACTGGCGCGGTCCAGCCCGGTCATACGCCCGAGCTGGAACTGAAAGTGGTTCCACTTGGCCTGCGCTACGTAGTTCAGCTCGTCCTCATACGAGTTGAGCGAACCGGCCGCGACCTCGTGCAACAGCGGTTTCCAGATATGCGTCAGGTTGGCGTCGACCAGCGTGACACTGGCCGTACCTTTCTTGCCCAGGGTTTTACCCAGGCTGGTCGCCAGCTCCAGACCGCCAGCGCCGCCGCCAACGATAACAATACGATGCGTCATAAGGATTACTCGGAAGGTTTAAGGAATTCGCGGGGAGCCTGATCTTCGCGAGCGCAAGGCAGCTCATAGCGTCAGAAGGCTCGATAAACGGGTTCATCACGGCAACACCGGGATCAGGAGCGGCCTGCGCTCGACTGGATGCCGGTTTGCCTGAAGGTACTCTTCGACACACCTTTGCGGTTCCGGGTTCAGGTGGCTGCTCAATTTATGCGTTGTCTCAAGCGTGCTGACGGGCAGGGGGCCATGGATCGGTGATTTCCAACGGCTCGACCTGCAACACATCGTCCAGGCGGATGATGCCGCTTTGTAACACTCGCGCTGTGATTCCGCCATGCCCACGCACCGCCTGAAAGGTTCCGCGACCAAGGCGCTGTTCCAGCCGCGCACAAGGCTGGCACCAGCCCGTGGTTTCAAAAATCGCCTGGCCGATACGAAAACGTCGGTTTTTCAGGCTGAACAGGTTGATGCCGCTGATCACCAGGTTGCGCCGCAAGTCCTGTGGCACGATGGGGTTATCCGCAGAGCGGTTCAGTAACGAACCGACCACAGCCAGATGCTCCCACTGGATCAACGTCACCTGCCGTGCATTGCGCGGGCCAGGTCGCGAATGATCGCCGGTCAGCCCCGCTTCGCGCCGCGCTTCCACCGCGTCCAGTTCGATCATCTCGACCCGCGACTCCGGACGCACACCAATCCAGCGCACACGGCCTTGTTGAGGCACATCGGCCAGCAGTTCCTGCAAGGGGCTCATAAACTGATTCCAACATCGAAAACGACACTGCGGCCCAGGTTGGTACGCAGAAAATCCGGAGCGCCCGGATGCGCGAACAATACCCGAGCAAAGGTCGGCCCCACCAGCGACAACGAACGCCAGCCCTGACGCAGGTACTCGGTCGGTGGCGGAAAATGACTGTTGAGGTCCAGCACCTCGCGTTTGAGGCTGGCGAAGGCGATGATATCCAGCCCGCCCAGGTCAATGCCGCGTTCGCGATAATTGGTGGATTTCTTGCGCAGGGTAGGGGCGAGTCGGTGCAGCAGTTCAGAGGCGGGAATCCGTTTGGGCTTGGCCTCTCGACGTACCAGTTGGCTCAACGAAAAAGCGCTACGTCGTCGCGCCAGCTCCTCACGCCACTCGTCATTGAGACGACGGCCCTCATCGAGCACAAAAAACACCTCGAAACGCCCGTCACGAAACAGCACATCCGGCGGCTCCTGAGTGGCAGGCGTGAAGTCCTCATTGCGATACGCAATGTTCAGCCCCTGCAACAGGCGCTGACAAACCCAGCGCTCACGCTCCCACTTCCGCGCATTGGAAAGAAAGGCGTTGGCTTGTTCGGCCTGGATCGTCAACAGGCGTAGGTAGTCTGAGTCATCCATAGGGCCAAGCTTAGCGTTCAAGTTGCCATGACTGGAAGAGTGAATGCAGGTGTGTAGACTGGCAATTCATTTTTTGATCGCTTGCGAAAAATGCCCGCAGGCGCTGCTTTTATCGAGGATCTTCAGGACAAGCCAAAAGGCGTTCTGAGATCACGCCACACGGTGTTCGCCATTCCCTAAATGCGCGATTACCGCTATCGCCTCATCCTTCATCGAGAGGTGCGCGTTGTGCCGCAGTACGCAGGCGATGACGATAAAGGGCTGTGGTTACAGTTGCGCGACGGGCAGCTGATCAGTCAGCCGCCTAAAGCTTTTCTGTACGGCGCCGAAGGCATGAAAAGCCAGTCAAATGGTACTCAGAATATGCATTCAGGAATTGGATATTGAAAGCTAATGCACTCTTCGCCGGGCTTTTATTTTTTTGTCTTTCAGAGGGCGCATTGGCATCAGTGCAAAAAGGCCAGGATGCGTACAGTCAAGGACTGTATGAGCAAGCATTTTCTCTCTTCCAGAAGGAGGCTGCCAAGGGCAATGCTGAGGCCGAGTACTACATCGGGTTGCAGTATGAGGAGGGGAAAGGTGTATCCAAAGATACGCTAAAGGCCTTTGAGAATATCTCTGCCGCCGCACAACAGCGGCTGGTGCTGGCTCAGTACAGGTTAGGTTTTTTTTATGAAAACGGTATTGGCACAGCTGTAAATCTATCAAAGGCTGCTGACCTTTATAAGGTCGCTGCGGAGCAAGGTTTACCTGCTGCACAGTCCCGATACGCACTTATGCTTGGCGAAGGAAGAGGCGTAGAAAAAGATGAAGCGTCAGCGGTTGGCTTCATACAGCGTGCCGCTGACAGTGGTGATGCCGAGGCGTTGAATATTCTGGGCGTGGGGTATATCGAAGGTCGTGGTGTCGGCCGTGATGCGGTCAGAGGTTTTCGCTTTCTTAAATTGGCAGCCGAGAAAGGCGATCTCCTGGCGCAACGAAACCTTGCTAAAAGCCTCGCGGAAGGAACGGGTGTCGAGAAAGATGAGTATGAGGCATTTAAATGGTATGAGAAATCTGCTGAGGGAAACGACCCTATCGGTCAACTGGCGCTGGGCCAAGCCTATGAGTATGGCAAAGGTGTAGATCAGAACTATGAGAGCGCCCTTGCCTGGTACCGGCGCAGCGCTTCAACTGGCTATGCCCCTGCGCAGTACAAGATTGGATATTTTTATAACGTTGGCAAAGGGACAGCGACGGACTACAAAGAGGCTCTTTATTGGCTTAGGCTCTCAGCTACTCAAGGGCTTGCCGTTGCGCAGGCTGATCTGGCAAGTCTTTTTGAATCAGGCCGTGGCGGTGCTGTTGATAACGCCACAGCTGCAAAGTGGTATCGATTGGCTGCGGCTCAAAGTATGCCTCGTGCGCAGTATCAACTTGCGCTCATGTTAAAAGAGGGGCGTGGTGTTGAGCGTAACTATGCAGAAGCGCTGCTGTATTTTCGTGCGCTCTCCGCGGAGCGCATTGCCTATGCGGAAAACGAGTTAGGCAACATGTACAAACACGGCTATGGTGTTCCCCAGGATTACTCGAAAGCTATGGACTGGTACTGGAAAGCGGCAGGACAGGATGACGACGTCGCTTTCGCGAACCTTAGCCTGATTTATGAGAAAGGTCTGGGTGTTTCGAGAAATCCAGTGATTAGCTATGCCTTGATGAAGTGCGCGTCTAGCATAAACCCTGACAGCGAAGTCTACAAAGATGCGATAGATAAGGTTGCGCAGGAGATGAATTCCGGAAAGGCTGTGGATGGAGACAGACTTTCGCACGAGATTTGTAGAAACAAGAGCGTTGCTGTCGATAACTATCTGAAATAAGAATTTTTGCTCAGCTTGTTAACGATTTGGAAAACGCGTCATCCTGCTCTGAAAAAAAAGGGCGGGGTGGTGAAGGTAAAATTATCCTGAAGCAGGAACATGGCAGTGTTTATTTTGGGTTTGGCGGTTTATGTGTTGGGCGGTATAGGTCTCTATTATTTTACCGGTCATTTAACAGCTGCCGGTGAGGTGATGAATGCCACGTATGCCTGGATTTATCTTGACGCGGGAGTTCGAATATCGACCTATCAGTTTACTTGCTTTGGTTGGTCGACAGTATGCCACGCTTGTTGGATGGCACTTTTCTCGCCAAAGGGTGTGGTGTGGGTAGGCAGTATGAGATTTTCAAACGTCGTTTATTTGTTTTTTAGAACGCTCGGTTATTTGTTTTTCTGTCTTTTTATTCTGGCGATTGTTGGAGTGGGGGTTGCCAAGAGGCCATTTTCTGACTTTCATCAATTCTTTTCCATACTGGTTCCCTGTCTTTTGCTGGGAGGCTGGGTTTGGTCTGCACGAGATTTTCTGATTGCGGTTTCTGGGCTCAGGAAAATGAGCGTCAGGTGAATATACCCTTGAGAGTTTGACCACAGCCGCTTGGAGTCAGGCGACTGTGAGGCAGCCTTCGTGAGTAATGCGGATCGCCGCCGCGGTCACTCCGACACCCGTTGGACAGAAGCAGAGTTGCCTGCGCATTGAGGGCTATCAATGCCCCCGGTGCGGAGCCTCCAGATCACCCGAGAACAACTCATCCTCGGCATCCGGGCTCACCGGAATCGCATGCTCTTCAGAAGCCCAGGCTCCCAGGTCGATCAGTTTGCAGCGCTCTGAGCAAAACGGGCGGCTCGGGCTGGCGGCGCTCCATTCCACCGGGGCATCGCAGGTTGGGCATTGGACGGTCATTGGTTGGCTCATGATTGGCCTCCACGCAAAGTAAGGTAAAAGTGGTGCAGCCGCTCGACTTCGCTGTTCAGCCAGGCGTGATCGCGGTCATTGACCAGCACATCGTCGGCATGACGCAAACGGTCTTCACGCTGGATCTGCACCTTGAGAATGGCTTCGACCTGCTCCTGGCTGGAACTGTCGCGCAGCATGGTGCGCTCTATTTGCAGGTGTGCCGGAGTATCAATAACCAGCAGGCGCTGCACCATGCGGTATTGTCCGGATTCGATCAGCAGCGGCGAAACCAGAATGGCATACGGCGATTTGGCCTTGGCCAGATGGCTGACGATTTCCTGATTGATCAACGGATGCAGCAGCGCTTCCAGCCAACGTCGCTGCTCCGGGTTTTCAAAGATCAGCTTGCGCAGCGCGCCGCGATTCAGCTCGCCGCTGGCCTGCAATACGCCTTTACCGAAGTGCGCGGCTATCTGCTCCAGCGCTGGACGCCCTGGCTCGACCACCCAGCGGGCGGCGTGGTCGGCATCCACAGTATCGATGCCAAGGTTGGTAAAGCACTGCGCCGCTGCGCTTTTACCGCTACCAATGCCGCCAGTCAGGCCAAGAATCCAGGGTTTTTGATCAGGGTGAGTCATCTGAAACCGGCAAACTGCATGTAAGAGTCGGTTATTTGACCACCCCAGAGCAAAGCGATCCACCCCGCAATGGCCAGATAAGGACCAAAGGGGATCGGCGTACCGCTTTCGACCCTGCGCACACGCATCATGATCACCCCGAGCACCGCGCCCACCAGCGACGACAGCAGGATGGTCAACGGCAGAATCTGCCAGCCGCCCCATGCGCCAAGCATGGCCAGCAACTTGAAGTCGCCATAACCCATGCCTTCCTTGCCGGTCACCAGCTTGAACAGCCAGAACACCGACCACAGCGCCAGATAACCGGCCACCGCGCCCCAAAGCGCATCGTTCAGCGACGTGAACAGCCCGAAAGCGTTGACGATGAGGCCCAGCCACAGCAGTGGCAGCACCAGAGAGTCAGGTAACAGCTGGTGGTCGGCGTCGATCAGACTCATCGCCAGCAGGCCCCAGCTCAACACCAGCATCGCCGCTGCCTGCCAGCCGAAGCCGAAACGCCAGGCGACGTAGGCCGATAACACTGCGCAGGTCAGCTCTACCAATGGGTAGCGTTTGCTGATGGGGGCTTTGCATTGTGAGCATTTACCGCGCAGCAGCAGATAGCTGATGACCGGCAGGTTTTCCCACGGGCGGATTTTGTGCGCGCAGTGCGGGCAACTGGAGCGGGGGCGGTTCAGGTTGAAGGCAGGCTGATCAGGTTCGGCGGGCAGGCCGAGCATTTCACGGGATTGGGCTTTCCAGTCGCGCTCCATCATTCTGGGGAGACGGTAGACGACGACGTTGAGGAAGCTTCCGACGATGAGGCCGAGTAGGCAGCAGGTAATGACGAAGGCCAGCGGTGAGCTGGCCAGGAAATCGAGGAGGGGCATTTCAGACAACGCTTCCGAGTTTGAAGATGGGGAGGTACATGGCAATCACAAGGCCGCCGACAATAACTCCCAGCACCGCCATGATCATCGGCTCCATTAGGCTGGTCATGTTATCGACCATGTTGTCGACTTCATCCTCATAGTAGGTAGCAACTTTATCGAGCATATTGTCCAACGCACCGGACTCTTCGCCTATGGCCGTCATCTGGATTGCCAGGCTTGGAAATACGCCGGTCGATCGCATCGAAAAGTTCAACTGCATGCCTGTGGAAACGTCTTGTTTTACCTTGTTTACAGCATTTCTGAAAACAACATTTCCGGTAGCTCCGGCAACTGAGTCGAGTGCTTCCACCAGAGGAACTCCTGCTGCGAATGTAGTCGCAAGTGTCCGCGCGTAACGAGCTACGGAAGACTTGAAAATAAGCGGTCCAATGATCGGTATTTTCAGCAGGAATCGATCAATATTGTCGCGAAACTTTTGAGACTGCTTATAAGCCCGCTTGAACAAAAAAGCGCTTACAAAAAACAGACCAACTATTGCTAACCACCATTTCTGTACGATATCGGATAAGCCGATTACCATGAGAGTGAATGCGGGTAGCTCTGCGCCAAATCCTGCAAAAACTGACTGAAACTGCGGCACCACTTTGATGAGCAAAATACCTGACACGATAATTGCGACGATCAATACAGCAATAGGGTATGTCATGGCTTTTTTGATTTTTGCTTTGAGCTTTTCAGTCTTTTCTTTGTAGCTAGCGACGCGGTCCAAGAGACTCTCGAGTGCACCTGCTTGCTCGCCCGCATCGACCAAATTACAAAACAGGTCGTCGAAGTATTCTGGTTTTTGCCGAAGAGCCGTGGCAAAGCTGTTGCCGGCCGACACCTCCTGCTTGAGTGAGCCAACCAGTGCACGCATGTTCGGGTTTTCTGCACCCTCGGCAATGATGTCAAATGACTGCAGAAGCGGCACACCTGCCTTCATCATGGTCGCCATCTGCCGAGAAAAGAATGCGATGTCCAGCGGCTTGATCTTCTTGCCCTTGCCGAATATTGATACAGCCTTCTTGCGCACCTTGGTCGGATTGATGCCTTGCTTGCGCAGTTGGGCCTTTACGAGTGCGAGGTTATGGCCGCTCAGTTCACCACTGGTTTTGGTGCCTTTCTTGTCAACACCTTCCCACGTGTAAACGATGACTTTGACTGCCTTGCTGGCCATTTTTAATCCTTGGTTACGCGGTTAACTTCTTCAAGACTGGTGATGCCTTGCATGGCTTTGGATAACCCTGAGGTTCGCAGGTCATTGAATCCGTCCTTGCGCATCTGTCTGGAAATCTCCAGAGAGTTGCCTTCTTCCATGATGATGCGTTCCAATTCAGGCGTTTTTTTGACCACTTCGTAAATACCGACCCTGCCCCTGTAGCCCCCGTTGCACTGCTCACATCCCACTGGCCCATAGATTTTGAAACTGCCAACCTTTGCTTCCGGAAAGCCTTCCTGGATAAGTGTCTCGCGAGGAATATCGAGTTCTTTCTTACAATGACTACACAGCTTCCGCGCCAGTCGTTGCGCAATAATCAGATTTATCGCTGTAGCAATGTTGAATGCTGCGACACCCATATGGTGAAGTCGCGTCAGGGTTTCTGCAGCGCTGTTGGTGTGCAAGGTGGATAACACCATATGACCGGTTTGAGATGCCTTGATAGCGATTTCGGCTGTTTCCAGGTCTCGTATCTCACCGACCATAATTACGTCGGGATCTTGACGCAGGAATGCGCGTAAAGCCTGAGAAAAGTCCAGCCCCTGACGCGGGTTGACGTTAACCTGATTGATGCCTTCCAGGTTGATCTCTACCGGGTCTTCAGCTGTGGAAATGTTGATGTCCACTGTATTAAGAATGTTCAGGCCAGTGTACAGCGAAACGGTTTTACCCGAGCCAGTGGGGCCGGTTACAAGAATCATGCCTTGTGGTTGCTTCAGCGCTTCAAGATACAGCGCTTTTTGTTCGGGCTCGTAGCCCAGAGCATCAATGCCCATCTGCGCACTGGTCGGATCGAGGATCCGCATTACGATCTTCTCGCCCCATAGCGTAGGCAAGGTGTTCATACGAAAATCGATGGCTTTGGTTTTGGACACCCTTAACTTGACGCGTCCGTCCTGCGGTTTGCGCCTTTCCGAAATATCGAGGCTGGCCATGACTTTCAAGCGCGCGGCAATACGGTTTGCCAGATGAATCGGCGGTCTGGCGACTTCATGCAAGATGCCGTCAGTACGCAACCGCACGCGGAATATCTTTTCGTAGGGCTCAAAGTGCAGGTCGGATGATCCTAATCGGATAGCATCCATCAGCATCTTGTTGACGAAACGTACCACCGGGGCGTCGTCAGCGTCATTCTGCGTAGCAAGGGAGGTTTCCTTGCCGTCAGCCGGTTCGATGTCCAGACCCAGATCTACATCTTCCAGATTGCCCAGACCGCTATCACTGTCAAAAAAGCGATCTATAGCAGTAGTCAGCTTGTCATCTTCTACCAGAATCGCTTCGGTGTTCAGGCCAGTGCTGAACTGAATATCAGTCACCGCCTGATGATTGGTCGGGTCCGAAATCCCGATAAACAGTTTATTGCCGCGCCGCCACAGCGGCAGTGCGTGATGTTGTCGAACCAGCTTTTCACTCACCAGGCCTTTAGGCTGGCTTTCTTTGTCCAGGCTGGCAAGGTCCATGAATGGCACGCCAAACTGGTCGGAAGCCATTTCTGCCAGCGTCAGGCTTTTGACCAATTTGTTCTGTACCAGATAGCTCGCCAACGAAATCTTGTCACGGCGCGCCTGTTGATACGCTTGCTGCGCAACAGATTCAGTAAGTAGCTCGGCGAGGACCAATTGTTTGGCCAAGCCAGTGAGGACAGCATCAGTCATAAAACCACCAAGGACAGACAGTGTGAGGGTTATAGCGCAGTCGGACTGTACTGCCAAATAGCAGCGAAGGATGTGACAAAAATTGTCAGTTTTTACGAATTTCTGAAGGTCCAAGCACCGTTCAAGCCCGTTTTAGCCTGCGAATCATCATTGATCTCACATTGGCATGACGTGTGCTTTGAATTGAGCAGGGCCCCCAAATTGACGCCTCGGAGAAGTATGCAATGAAATCACAAAAAGGTTTTACACTGATAGAACTGATGATCGTTGTTGCGATTGTTGGTATTTTGGCGGCGGTGGCACTGCCAGCGTATCAGAACTACACAATGCGAGCTCGTTTTACGGAAGTCACTTCCGTCGCTGATACATACAAAACTGCGGTCGCACTTTGTATACAGCAACTGGGTACGCCTCAAGGCTGTAACTTGGGTACTAACGATATCCCCGCCAGCCAAGCAACAACGTACGTAAATAACGTTGCTGTTGCCAACGGAGTCATTACAGTAACGCCTCAAGGTGGTATTCCAGCAGCTTCTACTTATGTGCTCTCGCCGACTCTCAACACAAACTCCACAACTTGGGCTTTGGGCGGTGGATGTTTGGTGGCTCAGGCGCCTGCACCAATTCTGTGTAGAGCGAACTGAGTTATCGTCAGGTTTGGCCTTATGCTGGTATCCGTAACCGGCAGGAAGGCCAGTTTGTTGGTAACTCGAAGGTAACAGGTTCAATCCTGTTTTAAACGAAAAAATCCCGATCACCGATCGGGATTTTTTAGCAGTTTTTTACCGCACAACCCAATCAACCCGAGCCCGCCCCTTGAACCTCTTCCTCACCCCAACCACCAACAATCCCACCACCACAAAAAAGATCGTATTAAACACCGGAAACGGCTGATCACGACTCGTCACCGCCTCAACCTTGCTCACGTTGGGAAACATCGACAGGATCGTTATGCGCCAGCCGTAATAACGAATCAGCGCCAGCTGCTGGGCATCACGCGAGTAGCCCTGGGCTTTGGCCTGGATGTCGGCGGAGTCGAATTTGAAGTACCACGGGAAGCTCCAGCCGATATCTTCGTTGCGACTAAATATGATTT
>NZ_LKEK01000086.1:0-192177 GCF_001466905.1 Pseudomonas sp. ICMP 3272 | reverse complement strand
CGACGCTCTGCGTCGCCAAGAGGACGCGGAGCGTCCAGAACGGCATACGACGCGGAGCGCCGCACGATGGTCGGGATTCAGCGTGGTAATGCAGTTCGCGACGCTCTGCGTCGCAAGAGGACGCGGAGCGCCGACACGCTAGTTGAGTTTTCGCGTGTTTAAAGCGCGAAGCGCGACACCATGCTGTTGAGGTCCACGGCCAGGCGTGACAGCTCGGTGCTGGCCGCGCTGGTCTGGTTGGCGCCGGTGGTGGATTGTGCGGACAGGTCGCGGATGTTGACCAGGTTGCGGTCCACTTCGCGAGCGACTTGCGCCTGCTCTTCGGCAGCGCTGGCGATGACCATGTTGCGTTCGTTGATCTCTTCGACCGCGACGTTGATGGTGTTCAGCGCCAAGCCTGCGCCCTTGGCGATGTTCAAGGTCGATTCGGCGCGTTCGGTGCTGTTGCGCATCGAGCTCACCGCCTGCTCCGTACCGCTCTGAATGCTACCGATCATGCGTTCGATTTCACTGGTCGATTGCTGAGTACGGTGCGCCAGGGCGCGGACTTCGTCGGCGACTACAGCAAAGCCACGCCCGGCCTCACCGGCGCGTGCAGCCTCGATGGCGGCGTTGAGGGCGAGCAGGTTGGTCTGGTCGGCCAGGCCGCGAATCACATCCAGCACCTTGCCGATATCACGCGATTCACTGGCCAGGTTGATGATCAGTTCAGCAGTATCTTTCACATCACCGCTCATGCGTTCGATGGCGCTGACGGTTTCCTGAACCAGATCACGACCGTCGCCAGCAGATGTTGCAGCGTTGCGCGACGCTTGTGACGTGCTGACGGCATTGCGTGCGACTTCTTCCACGGCGCTGGTCATCTCGTTGACCGCGGTGGCCGCCTGCTCGATTTCGTTGTTCTGCTGCACCAGCCCGCGTGCACTTTCGTCGGTGACAGCATTGAGCTCTTCAGCAGCCGAGGCCAGTTGCGTGGCCGAACCGGAAATGCCCTGCAACGTGTCGCGCAGCTTGTCCTGCATGGTTTTCATGGCCAGCAGCAAACGACCTGCTTCATCGGTGCCGTCGATCTCGATCGGACGGGTCAGGTTGCCTTGCGCGATGGTCTCCGCTGCATGCAGAGCTGTGGCAATCGGCGTGGTAATACTTTTGATCAGCATCCAGGCAAACACGATGGTCAGCAGGGTGGCAGCGATCAACAGTCCGATGACCAGATTGAATGCCGAGTCATACTCGCTGGACGCATCCTTCTTCACCTGGTTCAACTGAGCCGTGTTGAACTCCACCAGTTTGCTCAGCACAACGTTCATCTGGTCAGAGTTGTTGAGCATTTCGTTATTGAGCAGGCCCTGCAACTCATCGATCTTGTTGGCGCGGGTCAGGGTCTTCAGGCGCTCTTCAAGCTGGCGATATTGTCCCAGCAGTTGTACGTACTGGCTGTAGAGATTGCGCTCATCGGGATCGCTGATGAGCTTCTCGTAAATCGCCTGAGCGTCAGTGATCTGCTTGTTGCGCATCGCCATCAAATCGATGGTTTTCTGCTGGGTTTCCGGGTCGCGGTTGACCAGCAATCGGTAGGACAGAACGCGCAACCGGATGCTGACTTCAGCAAATCGGTCAAGGCTCTTGATGCTCGGCACATTGTTGTCGGCCAGCACTTCAGTGGCGCCACGGATCTTGCTCATCTGTGACAGTGCAAATACACCCAGAATCAACATGAGTGTGCCGATTGTGGCAAATCCAAGAAACGCTCGGGGCGCGATGTTCATATTTCGCAGGGACATAGAAAGCTTCCAGGGTCAGGTACGCGATCCATGCGATTGAAAGACGGAGATAAAGCCGTGAATGGGGGGCCTATCGGTCATGCGACTAAAGTATTGAGTCAGTAGGCACTAAATATTGACGACTTATTACTGACGGTTATTTTTGAATATGACAAACATTCGCACAAACCCTTGAAAAGACTGGGTTGAGGGGGATTAGGGTGATGTCAGTTTGCCCATTGGCTGTGCGCATTTGTCGCAGTTCGGGACGGTCTGACGAACAGCAGGAACCGGATTCCGAATACGTAGTCACAAGCCCCCTACGCGTCTACGTTATGGACATGTCAACGTCATGACAGATCAGTATCAAAGCCTGAGCGCTGGCATGCGCAGCGACTTTTCTTTATCGTACGCGCCCGTTGAAATTTGCTCGAGAAATCAAAATGTTGGAAGCCTCCCTTAGCCAATTGGAACAACTTGTCGGTGATCTGGTGCAACAGAACCAGGCCCTTCAAGACACAAATGCACAGCTCGGTGCCGAGCTGGCAAAAGCCAAGGACGAGAACGAGAACTTGCAACTGAGCCTGATGGAGCAGGAAGAGAAGCAGGGCAGCACCGCCGCCCGTATCCAGGCACTGGTTGATCGCGCGACCAGCGCAAGCGCTGTTGGCGCATGAACGTCGATGGCAACGGTGTAACCGTTCTCACCATTCTGGGTAATGAGTACTCGGTCAAAGCCCCGGCCGGTGAAGACCTGACCCTCATGAAGGCCGCCGCGATGCTCAACGCGTCGCTGGCCGACACCAAGCGCAAATACCCGACGTTGATCGGTGACCGTCTGCTGGTTCTGGCAGCGCTGAACCTCTGTTCGCAGCAAATCGAGCTTGAGCAATTGCACAAGGTCGAGCTCAAGCGTTACCGCGAGCAGGTGGACGCGACCGTGGATGTAATCGCCAAGACAATTTCCCAGAGCTGAGCGCAGGTCGCAGTCAAAACGAGTGCGATTGTTTACGTCTGCGCCATTGCCCGAGTCGCTCTTCCAGTAGTCGCGGGCTGTCGATCTGCTGACGACGGGCGTGGCTGAACAGGATCAGCGCCAGCTCTGCGGTGACCAGTGCATCAGCGCTGGCGTTGTGACGCTCTTCGGCATGCAGGCCAAAAAACTGCGTCCAGTCGTCCAGCCCTGCGTGACGCAGATTGGCTTGCTCGCAGAGCATCGGGGCGATTTCGGCGGCATCGAAAAACGGATGCTGCAAGCGGTAGTCCAGGCTTTCTTTCAGCGCGCGCGACAGCATGTGCTGATCGAACGGCGCATGAAAACCCAGAATGGGGCTTTCGCCGACGAACTCCATGAAGTCCAGCAACGCCTCGGCCGGCTCGCTGCCCGCGGCAATCGCACTCGGCGCCAAGCCATGAATAAGCACGGCCGGGCTGACCTTGTGATCGATGCGCAACAGCGTGCGCTCGAACTGCTGGCCCAGATCGATGGCACCGTCTTCAATCACGACCGCGCCGATGGACAGCACTTGATCACGGTTCATGTTCAGGCCACTGGTTTCAAGGTCCAGCACTACCCAGCGCTGTTGGCGCAACGGCTTGTCGCTGAGGTTCGCGCAGACCGGCAGCTTCTTGAGGCGATCCAGTTGATGCGCTTGCAAGGGTGTCTTTTTCGCGCGCGGCTTGAGCCATTCGAACAGGTTCATAGTTGGTAACGCAGGGTCAGGCTGGTTTGCAGTCGCTGCGCCTGGCGAAACGATTCGCGCAGAATGCGTCTGTCCAGATGGTTGAGCGTGTCAGGGTCGATGCGATTGGAGTAGGGAAGGTTCTGGCGGCTTTGCAGTTGATGTTGCTGCATGCGGGTCTGCTGAATGAAGTGGTAAGCCTCTTCATACGCAGCGCCATCCAGCGGGTCGATGACTTCACGTTCGACCAGTTGGCGCAGGCGTTCCTGGGTATTGTTGACGCCGACACCGTTGGCCAGCGCCAACAGGCGCGCCCCGTCGACAAAGGGCGTCAGGCCTTCGGTCTTGAGGTCCAGGGTGTCTTTTTCGCTGCCTTTGCGCGCTAGCACGAAATCCTTGAAACGGCCTACCGGCGGCCTTTGACGCAGAGCGTTCTCGGCCATCATGCGCTGGAACAGCTTGTTGTCTGCCACCTGATCAAGAATGCCGCGGCGCAGTTGCTCGCCGCCACTTTCATCGCCCCAGACCACGCGTAGATCGAAATAGATACTCGATGCCAGCAGGTTCTCCGGAGTTGCTTCGCGGATAAAGGCTGCAAAGCGCTTTGACCATTCGAGCCGGGACAGGCACAGGTCGGGGTTACCGGCCATGATGTTGCCCTTGCACAGGGTAAAACCGCACTGCGCCAGGCTTTGATTGATGCGCTCGGCAATCGGTAGCAGTAACGTGCGGATCTGCTCTGCTTCTGCCGCATCGCTGGCTTCAAACAGAATGCCGTTGTCCTGATCGGTATGCAGCGTCTGTTCGCGACGGCCTTCGCTGCCAAAGCACAGCCAGCTGAATGCAATGCCGGGGTCGCCTTTTTCTGCAAGCGTCAGCTCGATCACGCGGCACACGGTGTGGTCATTGAGCAGGGTGATGATCTGGGTTATCTGGGTCGAAGAGGCGCCGTGGGCCAGCATGCGGTCGACCAACTGGACGATATCGCCTCTTAAACCGGCGAGCGCTTCGATACGCGGTGCATTGCGGATGGTCCGCGCCAGGTGGACCAGGTCGACCCGTTGCAAGGAAAACAAATCGCGCTCCGACACCACGCCACACAATCGCCCGTCTCTGACCAGGCACACGTGGGCGATGTGACGTCCGGTCATGGCGATAGCCGCGTCGAATGCGCTGGCGTCCGGGCTCAGATGGAACGGCGACAGGCTCATGGTGTGTCTGACCGGCGCGCTGAAATCGGCATTCACATCGGCAACCGCTTCACGCAGGTCGCGCAGGGTAAAAATCCCCAGCGGGGCCTGCTGCTCGTCGACAATCACGATGCTGCCTACCTGCTGTTCATGCATCAGTTTCACCGCGTCGCGCATGGGTGTTTCAGGGCTGCACATCACCGGGTGACGCATGGCCAGTTCGCCGAGACGTGTATTCAGTGAATACTGCGTGCCCAGGGTTTCAACGGCGCGCTGCTGAACCTGCTGATTGACCTGATCCAGCAGGCTGCTGACACCTCTCAGGGCAAAGTCGCGGAACGTTGTGGAAAGCGCGAACAGTTTGATGAACGCCTGCTTGTTCAATTGCAGGCAGAAGGTGTCCTCGGCAGCCAGGTGTTCGGTACGAGTGGCACGCTCGCCCAGCAGGGCCGCAAGTGGAAAACACTCGCCAGTGGTGATTTCAAATGTTGTTTCTGTGCCGCCTTTGGCAGAATGCGGACGTTCACCGACGATTCGCCCCTGCTTGACGATGTAAAAGTGCTCTACCGGGCCATCGCCAGGCTTGATGATGCTTTCATCCGCGGCATAGAACCGGAGCTGACACTGCTCTACGAGGTACGCCAGATGCGCGTTTTCCATCTGGTTGAAAGGCGGGAATTTTTGCAGAAACTGCATGGTGCCGTGTATGTTCTGTAGCACGGCTGTCTTGCCTGCCTGGGTGAAAGCATCTGCCTTGCTCATGGCCTGTTCCGCGTTCTTGTTATTGGTGCTCATGGTCGGCCGCTTGCAGCCAGGTGCCCATTGGACGTAAGTCTTACGCTTGAACCGAGTGACAGTGCCGTGTCTGCTGCGGCGTAACTGATTTGACGAACGCAATGGATTGCGAGCGAAGACTGGCCAGGATGCCGACGAAATGCATCGCAGATTTATCCATATCTGCTGTCGGATTAGTTCAGGGAATGATGAGATTGCAATGATTGATCACGATATTTTGAGCGACGAAGAGCGTAATGCCCTCCATGAGGTCATGCTCACGCCCGCCCGTGACGCACCGCAACGAGTTCTGATCGTCGATGACGACAGCGACGCGCGAGAGCTGCTGGCCGAAATTCTGAGCCTCAATGACATCAGTTGCATGACCGCACCCGGTGGCGACAGCGCGCTTGAAATGATCCAGACGCGTCAGTCCATCGGACTGCTGATCACCGATTTGCGCATGGCGCCTTTCGACGGGCTGGACCTGATCCGCAAGGTAAGGGAGTCGGATCGCGCCGAACTGCCGATCATTATCGTCTCCGGCGATGCCAACGTGCGCGATGCCATTGATGCCATGCACCTTAACGTGGTGGACTTCCTGCTCAAGCCGCTTAACACCAAGCAACTGGTGAAGCTGGTGAAGCGGGAGTTGGGGATAAGTTGAAACGGTGAGCCTTTGCGGATTGCTCATCCGGCAAGGACAAGCACCCGCAATGGCTCAGACGACTCGTTACAGACCTTTACTAGCCTTGAACTCACGACGGCGGCGGTGCAACACCGGCTCGGTATAGCCGTTAGGCTGCCGCGTGCCTTCGATCACCAGTTCTACGGCTGCCTGGAAGGCAATGTTGCTGTCGAAGTCTGGTGCCAGTGGGCGATACAGCGGGTCGTTGGCGTTCTGGCGATCCACGACGGGGGCCATGCGCTTCAAGCTTTCCAGCACCTGAGCTTCGGTGACAACGCCATGACGCAGCCAGTTGGCCATGTGCTGGCTTGAGATGCGCAGCGTTGCGCGGTCTTCCATCAGACCGATGTCGTTGATGTCCGGTACTTTCGAGCAACCCACGCCCTGATCGATCCAGCGCACTACATAGCCAAGAATGCCCTGTGCGTTGTTGTCCAGTTCGTTCTGGATTTCTTCGGGCGTCCAGTCGGTGTTCGGCGCCAGGGGAATGGTCAGAATGTCATCTACCGATGCCTGCTCGCGCTGAGCCAGTTCGGCCTGGCGAGCGAACACATCGACCTTGTGATAATGCAGGGCGTGCAGCGCGGCCGCTGTAGGCGAGGGCACCCAGGCCGTGTTTGCGCCAGCCAGCGGGTGGGCAATTTTCTGTTCCAGCATGGCAGCCATCAGGTCGGGCATGGCCCACATGCCTTTGCCGATCTGCGCACGACCTTGCAAGCCGCATTTCAGGCCGATGTCGACGTTGGAGTTCTCGTAGGCACTGATCCATTTCTCGGCTTTCATCTGCGCCTTGCGCACCACCGGGCCCGCTTCCATCGAGGTATGGATTTCGTCACCGGTGCGATCGAGGAAGCCGGTGTTGATGAATACCACGCGCTCGCTGGCTGCCTGAATACAGGCTTTGAGGTTGACCGTGGTACGGCGTTCCTCGTCCATGATGCCGACTTTCAATGTGTTGCGCGGCAAGCCCAGGACCTGCTCGATACGCCCGAACAGTTCGTTGGTAAACGCGGCTTCCTCCGGCCCGTGCATCTTCGGTTTGACGATGTACATCGAGCCGCTGCGGCTGTTGCTGCGCGAGGTATTGCCGTTGAGGTTGTGGATCGCAGCCAGACTGGTCAACAGGCCGTCGAGAATACCTTCCGGCACTTCATTGCCATGCTTGTCGAGTATCGCGTCGATGGTCATCAAGTGACCTACGTTGCGAATGAACAGCAGCGAACGACCGTGCAGCGTGGCTTCGCCGCCTTGTGGCGTGGTGTAGACCCGGTCCGGGTTCATGGTGCGGGTGAAGGTCTCGCCGCCTTTGGACACCGATTCCGCCAGGTCGCCTTTCATCAGTCCCAGCCAGTTGCGGTAGACGACCACCTTGTCGTCGGCATCGACGGCCGCAATGGAGTCTTCGCAGTCCATGATGGTGGTCAGCGCGGCTTCCATGAGGATGTCTTTCACGCCTGCCGCATCGGTTTGGCCAACCGGGCTGGAAGCGTCGATCTGCAATTCGAAATGCAGCCCATTGTGCCTGAACAGCACGGCGAACGGCGCTGAGGCATCACCCTGGAAACCCACCAGTTGTGCATCGT
This sequence comes from Pseudomonas sp. ICMP 3272, assembly GCF_001466905.1. Classification (NCBI taxonomy): domain Bacteria; kingdom Pseudomonadati; phylum Pseudomonadota; class Gammaproteobacteria; order Pseudomonadales; family Pseudomonadaceae; genus Pseudomonas; species Pseudomonas sp. ICMP 3272. Next base: position 184,497 of record NZ_LKEK01000086.1, on the reverse strand, counting down.
CGCGCAGGCCGGTGTTGCTGCCGCCCTTGAGGCTGATGACCAGTCTGCCGTCGATCAACTTGTAAGCAGTCGAATCAACGTGCGAGCCAGCCGCCAAAGGGGCAGCCTGATCGAGGAACGCGCGGGCGAAGGCGATCACCTTGTCGCCACGCACCTTGTTGTAGCCCTTGCCTTTCTCCGCGCCACCTTCTTCGCTGATGGCATCGGTGCCATAGAGCGCGTCATACAGCGAGCCCCAGCGGGCATTGGACGCATTGAGCGCAAACCGTGCGTTCATCACCGGCACGACCAGTTGCGGTCCGGCCATGGTGGCTATTTCTTCATCGACGTTTTGCGTGGTGATCTGGAAGTCCGCTGCTTCTGGCAGCAGGTAGCCGATCTCCTGAAGGAAGGCTTTGTAAGCCGAGGCGTCGTGAGCCTGTCCGGCACGCGATTGGTGCCACGTGTCGATCTGCGCCTGCAATTCATCTCGTTTGGCGAGCAGTGCCTTGTTCTTTGGCGCAAGGTCGTGGATCAGTTGGTCCGCACCGGCCCAGAACGCAGTGGCGTCGATGCCGGTTCCGGGTGTGGCTTCGTTCTGCACGAAGTCGAACAGGACTCTGGCGACTTGCAGGTCACCGACTTGAACGTACTCAGTCATTGCACTTGCCTCACTCTGCTCAGCAGGGTCGAGCACACTCGGGGAGCGCTCTGTTATTGATCTTGGTGTCATGTAGTGCGAGATTTCGGATACTACATGAGCCGCCGTCGCGTGAAAACGTCGCTGAATATGTCACTAAACGACTGGATATTCATATCGGGTCACGATGATATTCATTGTGCTCCCAAAAGCGCTCGGGATTGTTCCATAAAGCGTGGTAAACGGTACACGATTTACCGCGCACGGGCTGCCCCTCGGGTCTGTCTATACTCGTGCGACCGACGCCGTTTTCAAATCACCTGCACAGAAAGAGGAATTGACCGTGGATCATCTCGTCGTAACGCTGGTTGCTCCCGACAAACCGGGTCAGGTCGAACGTATCGCGCAGTGCATTGCCGAGCAGGGCGGTAACTGGCTGGAAAGCCGCATGTCGCGCATGGCCGGGCAATTTGCCGGGATCCTCAAGGTGGGTGTCGAGCCGGAAAAGTACGATGACCTGATCAAGGCGTTGAACGCACTGTCAGCCCACGGCATTCGCATGCTGTTGGCTGAAAGCGTGATCGAGACAACTGCCCCGACCCAGTTGATCAGCATGCAACTGGTCGGTAACGACCGTCCCGGCATTGTGCGCGACATCACCCGCTTGCTGGCCGGGCAGGGCGTTAACGTCGAACACTTGATCACCGACGTTTCCCCTGCGCCCATGAGCAGCGAGTTGCTGTTTCACGCCGATGCCGTGCTGGGCGTACCGCTGGGCTTGTCGCTGGATGACCTGCAGGCAGGGCTTGAGACCCTGGCTGATGATCTGATGGTGGAGTTGGTGTTGGGTGGGGAAGCGTGACTCCTGTGTTGATTATGTTCAGGCGCGTTTGGCTTCTTGTTCCGGCACCAGTCTGACCTCCACCCGTTGACCCAGTGCTCTTGCAGCGCTGGCCAGTGTTGCAAGGGTCATCCCGGGATCATTCTGATCCAGAGCGCGGTCTACTGCCGTTCGGCTTGTGTGCATACGCTCTGCGAGAGCCTTCTTGGTAACCTTCTGCTGTTTCATGACTTCAGCGATTTGCCAGGAAATAACTCGTTTGAGGGCCGCGGCAGAAACTTCCTCGGCAAAGCCTTGCTCGGCAAGAAAGTCATCGAAGTCAGAGCCAATATGCTGGTTCATTACTTGTTCCTCTTAAGTGCTGCTTTGCGCTGTCTGGCAGTTTCCAGATCTGATGCGGGAGTTTTTTCGCTTTTCTTGATAAAGCCATGAAGCAAAACCATTGAGCTTGCTTCAACGGTGAACAGTACTCGTGCAATTCTTTCCTTCAAATCAACTCGGACCTCCCAAAGTTCGGGCTCCATTTTACGGACCACAGGCATGCCTATTGGCCATCCAAACTGAACAGTCTTGATGTCCGTGCCTACTGCCTTACGGTCATCGCGTGGCAAATTGGTCAGCCATTCGCGTACGGGCTCATTGCCCGCTTCGGTGCAGAAAAACTTAACGTTTAAAGTGGGAGGATATTTATTCATAGTCGAGTGTACCAAAAAAGGTGCACGATTCAACCCGAATATAGGCCTATTCAGGTTATCCAAGTTAACCGTGCACCTGCCTGTGGATAACCTGGGGGAATAGCCTTGCGCGCCACGTTCGCCGTGGCTTGGCGAAAGTTGATCAAAAAACCAACAGTTTCAAGGGCTTGTGCACAGATAAGGTTAGCCTGCCTGTGGATAACCCTTGGAGAACCTCTTGCAGGCCACGGGGAGCGTGGTCTGCAAGGGATTGTGTGTTTTTTGATCAGCTGCGACCGCGGGATTTCAGCCAGATATCCACACTGTAGATTGCCAGCCCCGCCCAGATAAAGGCGAAGGTGATGATGGTGCTGGTGGTCAGATGCTCGCCATACAGCAGTACGGCCAGCAGCAGGACCAGCGTGGGCGCAAGGTATTGCAGGAAGCCCAGGGTGGTGAAGGGCAGGTGGCGGGCTGCGGCGTTGAAGCACACCAGCGGGATCAGCGTTACCGGGCCTGCGGCTGCGAGCCAGAGGGCCTGGGTGGTGGTCCAGAATTGTGCTTGTGCGCTGATGGCTGTCGGGTTGAGTGCCAGCCAGATCAATGCCAGTGGCACCAGCATCCAGGTTTCCACCACCAGGCCAGGGAGGGCGGCAACCGGGGCTTTTTTGCGGATCAGGCCGTAGAACGCGAAGGTCAATGGCAGTGCCAGCGACACCCATGGCAGGCTGCCCACGTGCCAGACCTGTTGGGCGACACCAATGGCGGCGAAAGCGACCGCCAGCATTTGCAGGCGCCTGAGCCGTTCGCCCAGTAACAACATGCCCAGTAGTACGTTGACCAGCGGGTTGATGTAATAGCCGAGACTGGCTTCAAGCATGCGGCCGTTGTTCACGGCCCACACGTAGACGATCCAGTTGGCCGCGATCAGCGTGCCGCTCAGTGCCAGCACGGCCAGTCGCTGTGGGTTGTTGCGCAGGTCACGCCACCAGCCGGGATGCTTCCAGAACATCAGCACAATCGAGCCGAAGAGGGCTGACCAGAGCACACGATGGATGATGATCTCGATGGCCGGAACGGCGGAGATAGCCTTGAAGTAGATGGGGAACAGGCCCCAGATGATGTAAGCACTCAGGCCCAGAATGTATCCACGGCGTGGATTGGCAGCTTGCATGGAGCGTCCCTTTAATACAGAAATTTCCGGTTTTATTGTGGGGTGATGCGGTTGATGGTTTTGATCGTACTCACGCTGGAGCGCTCGATGTTATACACAGGTTCGACTGATTCACGACATCTGTGCCGCGCCGCTTGCTCAGGATCGGACGCGGAACGCCGCACGATAGTTGAGATTATCGTTCCTCACGCTCCAGCGTGGGAATGCCTTGGGTGACGCTCCGCGTCACAGATTTGCGCCGCACCGGACATTCAGGATCGGACGCGGAGCGTCCAGAACTGCATGCGACGCGGAGCGCCGCACGATAATCTGTGTTGTCGATCCTCACTCCGGCACCGGAATGCCTTGGGTGACGCTCCGCGTCACAGATTGGCGCCGCACGATAACCTGGGGCTCATCAGGTCAAAACAGTTTCAACGGCTCTTCATTCAGCGCTGACATCTGCTCACGCAGGGCCAGTATATGGTCGCCCCAGTAACGCTCGGTGCCGAACCATGGAAAGCTGTGCGGGAAAGCAGGGTCGTCCCAGCGACGGGCGAGCCAGGCGCTGTAGTGCATCAGGCGCAGGGCACGCAGTGGTTCGATCAGGGCCAGTTCGCGTGGATCGAAATCATGAAATTCGTTGTAGCCGTCCATCAGCTCCGACAACTGGCCGAGGCGTTCCTGACGATCACCGGCCAGCATCATCCAGATGTCCTGAACGGCGGGGCCAAGGCGGCAGTCGTCCAGGTCAACGATGTGGAACATTTCGTCGCGGCACATCATGTTGCCGGGGTGGCAGTCGCCGTGCATGCGAATGTTGGTGTGCGGCGTGGCGGCGTAAACGTCTTCGACACGCTTGAGCAGATCGCGGGCTACCGACTCGTAAGCCGGAAGCAGGCTGCGCGGGATGCAGTCGTTTTCCAGCAGGTAATTGACCGACGCATGGCCGAAGTTCTTCACGCCCAGTGCCTCGCGGTGCGCGAACGGTTTGGTCGAGCCGACCGCATGGATACGCCCCAGTAACTGGCCCAGGCGATACAACTGATCCAGATTGCCCGGCTCCGGCGCGCGTCCGCCCCGGCGCGGGAATAACGTGAAACGAAAACCGGCGTGTTCGAACAGGGTTTCGCCGTTATGCACCATGGGCGCGACGACGGGCACTTCGACCTCGACCAGCTCGTAAGTGAAGCTGTGCTCTTCAAGGATGGCTTCGTTGGTCCAGCGTTGTGGACGATAGAACTTGGCGATCAGCGGCTGACCGTCTTCGATACCGACCTGATACACGCGGTTTTCGTAGCTGTTGAGCGCCAGGATGCGGGCATCGCTGAGAAAACCGATGCTTTCGACAGCATCCAGAACCAGATCGGGAGTAAGTGTTGCAAACGGGTGAGCCATGACTACTCCTGCGCGCAGCAGGTTGCCGCGTCGGACCGCTGATGGTAACGCAGACCGGTCCCGGTTCGCTAAACCCCTTCAGTTTAAAGTGCCCAAGGGTCGAGTTGTCACCAAACGGTCATCCTCCGGTCGCTGTTTAGCCATGTTCGCCACTTAGAGTTGCCGCCAATGAGATCGATCTCAAGCGAGCGACCATGACTGATTTGAAAGAAGTTGCACGACTGGCCGGGGTTTCCCGGGCCACCGCTGCACGTGCCTTCGCAAACCCTGAGGTGGTGCGAGCCGAGACCCGCGAGCGAGTATTCGTCGCTGCCCGTGAACTTGGCTTTCGCCCCAATCGGTTGGGCAGACAGTTACGCCTGCAAACCACCAATCTGATTGGCGTCATCGTGCCAAACCTGCTCAACCCGGTGTTCGCCGAGCAGTTTCAGGCCATGGAGCGAGCGGCGCGGGCGCGGGGCTACAACCTGTTGCTGGCGACCACCGACTACAGCGCCGAGCGTGAAAGCGCCGTGGTTGAAGAATTGCTGCGCCAGCGGGTCGACGGGCTGGTGCTGACCGTAACCGACGCCGAGCACAACCGTGTGCTGGAGAGCCTGGCCATCGAGGACACGCCGTTCGTGCTGGCTTATCACCAGACCGACAATGAGGATTACAGCGCTGTGTCTGTGGATAACCGCGCAGGCATGGCGCTGGCGACGCGGTATCTGATCGACGCCGGCCACCGCCGTATCGCCATGGTCGCAGGCCCGGTCATGCAGTCCGACCGCGCCCGTCTGCGTTACGAAGGCTATCGCGATGCCATGAGCGAGCATGGGCTTGAGACGCGGCCGGTGATTGAAATGCCCGCCCATACCAACGCCGATTTCGCCGCGCTCGAACCGCTGTTACGTGGACCGACCGCGCCCAGCGCGCTGGTCTGTTCCAACGATCTATTGGCCATCAGCCTGATTGCCGAATTGCGTCGCAACGGCTGGGGCGTTCCCGAGCGCCTTTCGGTCATCGGCTTCGATGGCATCACGCTGGGCACGCAGATGCACCCGACGCTGTGCAGTGTGGTTCAGCCGATTGGCGAACTGGCGGACATCGTCATCGACCAGTTGCTGTCGCGAATTGCCGGCGCGGCACCGGTTTCTCATTGTCTGCCGTGCCATATCCGGCCCGGCGAAAGCACCCAGCCCTACCAGGAGATGCTTCATGCTCAGCCTCAGTAAAACCCTCGCGGCACTGCTGTTATGTGGTGCGGCCAGCCTCGCCCAGGCCGCCGAAACCGCCATCTGCTACAACTGCCCGCCCGAATGGGCTGACTGGGGAACGCAGCTCAAGGCGATTGCCGACAGCACCGGTGTACAAGTGCCCCTGGACAACAAGAACTCAGGGCAGGCGCTGGCGCAGATCGTCGCCGAGCAGGCCGCGCCGGTCGCAGACGTGGTGTATTACGGCGTGACCTTCGGTCTGCAAGCGCAGAAGGCCGGCGTGGTCGATACCTACAAACCCAAACACTGGGACGACATTCCCGCAGGTCTGAAAGACCCTGAAGGGCACTGGTTCGCCATTCATTCCGGCACGCTGGGCATCATGGTCAACGTCGACGCGCTGGGCGGTCTGCCGGTGCCGCAAAGCTGGGCGGATCTGCTCAAGCCCGAGTACAAGGGCATGGTCGGCTACCTCGACCCCTCCAGTGCATTCGTCGGTTACGTGTCCGCCGTTGCGATCAATCAGGCCATGGGCGGCACACTGGACAACTTCGGCCCGGCCATCGACTACTTCCAGAAGCTGGCGAAGAACTCGCCCATCGTGCCCAAGCAAACCGCGTATGCCCGCGTACTGTCCGGTGAGCTGCCGATTCTGGTCGACTACGACTTCAACGCCTATCGCGCCCGTTACAAGGACAAGGCCAACGTTGCTTTCGTGATTCCCAAGGAAGGCACCATCGGCGTTCCGTACGTGATGAGCATGGTTGCCAAGGCACCGCACCGCGCCAATGCCGAGAAGGTGCTGGATTTCGTCCTGTCTGACGAGGGCCAGGCGCTGTGGGCCAAGGCTTATCTGCGTCCAGTGCGCTCGAAGATGCCTGCCGACGTGGCCGCGCAGTTCCTGCCCGACAGCGATTACGCTCGTGCCGGCGTGGTGGATTACCTGCACATGGCCGCCGTGCAGGAAGCCTTTGCTGCCCGTTATCTGCGTGAGGTGAAGTAATGTCAGCCTCGCCGGGACACGCGCTGGCTCTGCACAAGGGCGGATTTATGAGGCTGCGGCTGCGCCCGACCGCTGCGGTGGCGCTTGCTCCGGCGCTGGCGGTATTGCTGGCATTCTGGCTGCTGCCGCTGACCCACCTGATCCTGCTCGGCGCGCAAGGCGCTGACGGCAATGGCAGCGGTTACTGGCAGGTGTTGAGCAGTGCTCAATACCTCGGCAGCCTGGTGCAGACCTGTCTGCTGGCACTGGTGGTCACACTTGCGGCGTTGCTGGTCGGCGGTATCAGCGGTGTGTTTCTGGCCCGCAACCAGTTTTTCGGACGCTCTGCGCTGGTGGCATTGCTGACCTTTCCGCTAGCGTTTCCCGGCGTGGTGGTGGGCTTTCTGGTGATTCTGCTGGCCGGTCGCCAAGGTATCTTCGCGGCACTCGGGCTGGAGCTGGCTGGCGAACGCTGGATATTCGCCTATTCGCTGACGGGTTTGTTCATTGGCTACCTGTATTTCTCGATTCCGCGCGTGATCCTCACCGTCATGGCCGCTTGCGAAAGCCTGGACCGCAGCCTTGAAGAAGCTGCGCATTCGCTGGGTGCGGGTCATTGGCGGGTGGTATGCGATGTGATCGTTCCGGGGCTGGCACCCGCACTGGTGTCCTGCGGCGCGATCTGCTTCGCCACGTCGATGGGCGCATTCGGTACGGCATTTACGCTTGGTACACGCCTGAACGTCACGCCGGTGGCGATCTACAACGTGTTCACCAATTACGCCAACTTCACCGTAGCCGCCGCGCTGTCGGTGATCCTCGGGCTGGTGACGTGGGCGGTGTTGTTACTGGCTCGTCGCATGGTCGGGACATCAGGGGTTGCCCTTTGAAACGCTCTCCATTGTTTGCTGCGCAGCTGGTGTTCACGTTGCTGGTTTGTGCGTTCATGCTGGTCCCGGTAGTGCTCTCGCTGCTTGCCGGGCTGACCCGCAATTATTTTCTGGGCCTGTCGAGCGGTTTGACCTTCGACTGGCTGGTGCAGGTCTGGCAGGCCTATTCACCGACCGTCTGGTTGTCGCTGCAACTGGCCGTGGCGTGCGCAATCTGCGTGTGTCTGGTGGGCGTCCCGGCAGCGTATGCGCTGGTGCGCATGAACAATCGCTTCAGCCGGGCCTTCGAGGAATTGATGGTCTTGCCCGTCGCCATGCCCGGTCTGGCCAGCGCCCTCGCGTTACTGCTGACCTACGGCCAGTTCGGCGGCTTTCGCAGCAGCTGGTTGTTCATTCTGGTCGGCCACGTGTTGTTCACCCTGCCGTTTCTGGTGCGCCCGGTCATGGCGGTCATGCAGCGTCAACAGTTGCCGGTGCTTGAAGAGGCTGCCGCCAGTCTGGGCGCTGGCCCGATCAAGCGCTTTTTCAGCGTAGTAGTACCGAACTGCCAGGCCGGAATTCTGGCCGGTGTGCTGATGGTTGTGACCCTGTCGCTGGGCGAGTTCAACCTGACATGGATGCTGCACACGCCGATGACCAAGACCCTGCCGGTCGGTCTGGCCGACAGCTACGCCTCAGCCCGACTGGAAGTCGCCAGCGCCTACACCCTTCTTTTTCTGTTGCTGATTGTGCCGCTGCTGATTGCGTTGCAGGCCATCAGTGCGCGTCTTGCCCGTGGAGAGAGCCGATGAGCGGAACCACCATTCGCCTGAAAGGCTGCCGCAAGGCATTTGCCGACGGCACCGTTGCTGTACAGGATCTGCACTTGACCATCGAGCCTGGCGAAACGCTGGCGATTCTCGGTCCGTCCGGTTGCGGCAAGACCACCACCTTGCGTCTGATCGCCGGGCTTGAGCGTCCGGACGTCGGTCAGGTGTTGTTCGATGATCAGGACGTGACACGTCTGCCTATCGAGCGGCGTGACGTCGGGATGGTGTTTCAGAACTATGCGCTGTTCCCGAATCTCGACGTCGCCGGCAACATTGTTTACGGCCTGAAGATTCGCGGCCTGTCGCCTGTCGAACGAAGCAAGCGTTGTGATGAGTTGCTGGAACTGGTTGGCCTGACCGGTCACGGCAATCGTCGTGTCAACGAACTCTCCGGCGGTCAGCGTCAACGGGTCGCGTTGGCCAGAGCGCTGGCACCGCGTCCTCGGGTGCTGTTGCTCGACGAACCGCTGGCGGCACTGGATGCGCAGTTGCGTGAACGCTTGCGCAGCGAGCTCGACCAGTTGTTACGTGGGTTGGGCATCACCTCGGTGTTCGTCACCCACGATCAGGGCGAAGCCATGGCCTTGGGCGACCGGATTCTGGTCATGGAAAAAGGCTGCGTGTCGCAGTTGGCAACGCCCAGAGAAATCTATCAGCAGCCGGCCAATGCGTTTGTCGCAGGGTTTGTCGGCAACCTCAACGCGTTCAGCGTGGTCGAGCGCACACCTGCCGGTCTCAAGGTAAGCGGCGGCGAGCTGCCATGGAGTGGCGCTGATCTGCCGGGCACGGTGTATTGCCGCCCGGAGCATCTGCGTTTGATGCCGGAGCGCGGGCACCTTCAGGGTCGCCTGGTCGGGCAGTTTTTTCAGGGGGCGCAAAGCCGCTTGCTGGTCGATGTCGGTGGTCCGCAACCACTGTTGGTAGACAGCACCGACAACGTTATTCACGCCGCCAACGCTGCCATCGCCTTGAGTGTCGAGCCGCAGGCGCTGTTCACCCTGCATTCGTAACATCGTTTCCGTAGAGAGATTATTTTGAATCGTCCGTTTCTTATTGCCCAGATCAGTGACTTGCACCTCAAAGCCGACGGGCGCCTGACCTATGGCGTGGTCGATACCCTGGGTGCATTGCGCCGCGCAGTCGCACACATCAACGCCAGCAAGCAGCGCCCAGACATCGTGGTGATCAGTGGTGATCTGGTCGACTTCGGGCGTGAGGACGAATACGCCGTGCTCAAGCCTGAGCTGGAACGCCTGCACATGCCGTTCTATCTGGTGCCCGGCAATCATGATGATCGACACAACCTGCTGGCGGCGTTTGCCGAACAGGTGTACCTGCCATTGTCGGCCAGCGGACCTCTGGACTGGGTTGTGGAAAAGTACCCGGTGCGGCTGATCGGTATGGACACGACCATTCCCGGCGAACATGGCGGGCAACTGGATTACTGTCAGCTGGACTGGTTGCACGCGCAGCTGTCACGTCGTCCTTATGTGCCGACGGTGATCATCCTGCACCATCCACCGTTCATTTCCGGCATAGGGCACATGGACCGCGAACCCTTCGGCAACGCGTCGGCGCTGGAGCGTGTGATTGCCCAGCATCCGCAAGTGGAGCGTTTGTTGTGCGGGCATTTGCATCGCCCCATGCAGCGGCGTTTTGGTGGCAGCGTGGCAAGCATCTGCCCTGGCACCTCACACCAGATCGTGCTGGACCTCGACGACGCCGCGCCTGCCCATTTCAACCTGGAACCGGCCGGCTACGTGCTGCATCGCTGGCATTCGGAACAGGGGTTTGTCAGTCATAACGCCGTGTTCGGCGACTATGAAGGGCCATACCCGTTCTACGATGTGAACGGGTTGATTGATTGATTGTTCATTCGCTATCGCTCCCACGCTCTGCGTGGTAGCGCTGTTCTGGACGCTCTGCGTCCTCTTGTGACGCAGAGCGTAGGCACGCTTATCGTCTGTCAGGCGCCGATAACGCCGCCATCTTCCCGGGTAATCACCATCACCGATGAGCGCGGTTTGCCGTCTGGCAAATGCTCGGGGAACGTGGAGCCACCGTTTTCACCGGGATGCTGGATGCCGATGAACATCGTCTTATAGTCCGGCGCAAAGCTGATGCCGGTGATTTCGCAACCGATCGGCCCGACCAGAAAGCGACGAATTTCGCCGCTGGCAGGGTCGGCGCAGAGCATCTGGTTGTTGCCCATGCCTGCAAAATCGCCCTTGTTGCTTGAGTCGCCATCGGTCTGAATCCACAGCCTGCCGGCTTCATCAAAGCTCAGGCCGTCGGGGCTGTTGAACATGTTCTGCGCGTTGATATTGCTCGACCCGGCTTGCGGCGTACCGGCATGCACAGTCGGGTTACCGGCGACCACGAACAGGTCCCAGTCGAAGGTCATCGCTGAAGGATTACTGTCTTCTTCGCTCCAGCGCAGGATCTGTCCGTACTGGTTCTTGGCGCGCGGATTCGGCCCGCCTACAGGCTGACCCTCTTCGCCGCGTTTGACGTTATTGGTCAGTGTGCAATAGACCTGACCGTCCTTGGGACTGACCACGATCCACTCCGGACGGTCCATCCGCGTGGCTTTTACAACGCTGGCCGCCAGGCGCGCATGGATCAACACTTCTGCCTGATTATTGAAACCGGCAGCCGCGTCCAGGCCATTCTTGCCATGAGTCAGTTCGACCCACTGGCCCTTGCCTTTCGGATGATCCGGATTGCTGTCGCCTGCATCGAACTGCGCCACGTACAAGGTGCCGTGGTCAAGCAGGTTACGGTTGGCTTTGGGGTTCTGATGATCGATCTTGTCGCGGCTGATGAATTTGTAGATGAACTCGCCACGCTCGTCGTCGCCCATGTACACCACGGCGCGGCCACCCTTGGTTTGGGTGAACGCTGCATTCTCATGCTTGAAGCGACCGAGTGCGGTGCGTTTGACCGGTGTGGACTTGGGATCGAACGGATCGATCTCGACCACCCAGCCATGACGGTTGACCTCATTGGGGTTTTTCGCAACATCGAAGCGTGGGTCGTGCGGGTGCCAGTTGATCTCCTTGCTGGCGGCAACCACGCCATAGCGCTTCATGCCGGCGTCGAACTTCTGCTCGGCGTTGCTGCTGCCGAAGCAATCAGTGAAGTTCTCTTCGCAGGTCAGGTAAGTGCCCCACGGCGTCTGGCCGCTGGAGCAGTTCTGAAATGTGCCGAGCGCCTGGGTGCCGGTCTTGTCGGCGTCCGTTTTGAGCCAGTCGTGCCCGGCTGCCGGACCACTCAGGCTGATCGGCGTGTTGCCGTGAATGCGACGGTTGTAGCGCGAGTCCTGAACGAACTGCCATTTACCATTGTGCTGCTGCACTTCGATCACGGAAACGCCTTCTGCAGCCAGTGCCTTTTGCACTTCTTCAACTGATTGCGGCTCTTTACCGTGATCGAAAAGGTAACGGTAGTTGGTGTATTCGTTGTTGATCGCCATCAGTGCGCGATCCTTGTGGCCTGGCATCGGGAACAGGCACATGCCGTCGTTGTTGTCGCCGAACTGCACTTCCTGAGCCTGGGCTGTGCCCTTGCCGCTCGGGTCGAAAGCCGGGCCGCCTGCCTGCAAAGGGTGGCCCCAACTGATCAGAACCGATGAGGTGTAGCCTTGCGGCAGGCTGATGCTGTCGGCGGTGGCGGCAGGGATGCTCTGGAAGCCCAGCAATGTGCCGGACGCTGCACTGATGCTGTTCGCGAGAACCGTGCGGCTCAACAGGTTGCCACCCAGAAACATCGCTGCGCCGCACAGGGAACCTGCGCTGATGAAGCCGCGGCGGGTGAGGCCGACCTTGTCTGTGCCGACCAGGTTTTCCAGATCGGTGGTTTGATTTTCTTCTAATAGTTTCATCATCACGGCTCCCTCGAATATGGCAGCCACCTTAGTGCGCGCATATGACGGAATTGTGTCGCGGTAATGACTTGCCGACGCTTACATCGGTATACCCAGCAACACCAGTGAAGCGGCAAATCTTGCCTGCACCGTGGCACCGGTTTTCAGCTGCTGTGCATGCAGGTGCTCAGGTGTCGCCAGGGCGCACAGCGTCTGGCCGCCGGGGAGTAAGATGCGTACTTCGCTTGGGCCATCTTCGGCGTCGGTCACGCTGTCGATTCGGCCGATCAGGCAATTGTTTCCATTTGTTTCTTCGCTGTTGTCTGCATGCAGTTCCAGCCAACCGGCCTTGATCAGTGCAACCACCTCCGTGCCGTTTTCCAGCTCCAGACGCAGGGTGCTGTCATGGGTAACCTGTGCTTCGATGAACACCTCGCCAGCCAATTGCAGGCGAACCTGATCGTTGTGTCCCTGACGGGTGATGCTGACGATCCGCCCCAGCAACTGATTGCGTGCGCTGGTACGCAAGGTCAGGCGATTGAGCAGGTCAAGGTCGCTGCTGTCTTCGGCCGCTTCCAGCACCTGCGCCTGCAATGCCTGCACCCGCTGATAAAGACGCAGCACTCGCTCGCCCTCTACCGACAGCTTTGCGCCGCCACCGCCACGTCCGCCGACACTGCGTTCTACCAGCGGCTTTTGCGCCAGATTGTTCAGCTCATCAATGGCATCCCAGGCCGCCTTGTAGCTCAAGCCTGCGCTTTTCGCGGCACGGGTGATCGAGCCCTGTTCGGCAATGTGCTGCAACAGCGCGATACGTTGCGGGCGGTGAACCATGTGTTGCGTCAGCAGGGTGGGTAGCGACATGGCGATCTGCGATGGTCGAGTAGGAGAGGGCAGTATGATCGCTCTCGTGCATGGCGTCGAAACCGGACGCGGAGCGTCCCGAAAGGCATTACCACGCTGGAGCGTGGGAACGATATTAAACCAGACGCGCAGGGGCCATTAGTCACCCGGCTTGGGCGTGCGCGCCAGGCAATACACGTCCACCCGCCGCGCACCGGCCTTGTTCAGCAGTCGCGCAATGACCTCTGCCGTCGAACCGGTGGTCAGAACATCATCGACCAGTGCCAGGTGCTTGCCCTGCACCCAGTCGGGATCAAGCAGGGTGAAGGCGTCGCGCAGGTTGCGTTTGCGTGCCTTGGCGTCCAGCCCCTGTTGCGCTGCTGTCTCCCGGCTGCGCAACACATGGTGTTCGTCAACGGGCAGTTGCAACTGTTTACCCAGCCACCCGGCCAGCATCGCCGCCTGGTTATAGCCGCGCTGGCGTAGGCGTTTGTTGGCGAGAGGAACAGGAATCAGGTAATCGGGACGTGGCAGGTCTTCCTCGAAACGGTGTTGTAGAAACTGCCCGCACAGTTCGGCCAGCAGGCGCCCCATCGGCCATTTACCGTTATGTTTGAATCGGGTAATCAGGCTGTCCACCGGGAAGTCGTACAGCCACGGCGCGATGACCTGCGCAAATCCGGGAGGGCGCTTGCAACATTGCGCGCAGCTCATGCCGGAGAGGGGTAACGGCAGCGCACAGCAGTCGCACTGGCTGCCCAGCCATGGCAGCTCGGCTTCGCACGGCACGCAGACAGGCATGGGCACCTCGCTGCGCTCATCGCATAACAAACAGTTTTGTTTGTTTTTTAACCAGATGTAAACCTCGTATTGGCGGTTGGGTTGACAGCGCATGGCTCTTCCTTAAATATGCCCGACATCCGTGTAGCGCATGGTGCCTTTACGCCCTCGCGCATTGCCCAGAAACACCAAGGAGCCGCCCGATGAGCGCCAGCACCACCGCCACTTTGCGTCACGACTGGACTTTAGCCGAGGTCAGGGCGCTGTTCGTACAGCCATTCAATGACCTGCTGTTTCAGGCGCAAACGGTGCACCGCGCTCATTTCGACGCCAACCGTGTGCAGGTTTCCACGCTGCTGTCGATCAAGACAGGTGCTTGCCCGGAAGACTGCAAGTACTGTCCGCAGTCCGGTCACTACAACACCGGTCTTGAGAAAGAAAAACTGCTGGAAGTGCAGAAGGTGCTTGAGGAAGCAGCGCGTGCCAAAGCCATTGGTTCGACCCGTTTCTGCATGGGCGCGGCCTGGAAGCATCCCTCCGCCAAGGACATGCCTTACGTGCTGGAGATGGTCAAAGGCGTGAAAGCCATGGGCATGGAAACCTGCATGACCCTGGGCCGTCTCGATCAGGAGCAGACCGAAGCGCTGGCCACTGCGGGCCTGGATTACTACAACCATAACCTCGACACCTCGCCGGAGTTCTACGGCAGCATCATCACCACACGTACGTACAGCGAGCGCCTGCAAACCCTGGCCTACGTGCGAGATGCCGGGATGAAGATCTGCTCGGGCGGCATTCTGGGCATGGGCGAGTCCCTCGATGACCGCGCCGGGCTGCTGATCCAGCTGGCAAACCTGCCGGAGCACCCGGAGTCGGTGCCGATCAACATGCTGGTCAAGGTTGCCGGTACGCCGCTGGAAAACGCCGAAGACGTCGACCCGTTCGACTTCATCCGCATGCTCGCGGTGGCACGGATTCTCATGCCGCAGTCCCACGTGCGGTTGTCTGCCGGGCGCGAAGCGATGAACGAGCAAATGCAGGCGCTGGCCTTCTTCGCCGGTGCCAACTCGATTTTCTATGGCGACAAGCTGCTGACCACCGCCAACCCGCAAGCCGACAAGGACATGCTGTTGTTCTCCCGTCTGGGCATCAAGCCCGAAGCGGGCGAAGGCCATGCTGATGAAGTGCATCAGGCCGCCATCGAACAGGCGCTGGTCGAACAGCAAAGCAGTTCGATGTTCTACGACGCTGCTTCTGCCTGACCCCTTGAACGGGCCGGCCTGCTCCGGCCCGTTTTGAATTGCCATCTTTCGGACCGGGGCCTGCATGTCTTTCGATCTCCGCACGCGCCTCGACGCCCGTCGCGCCGAACATCTCTACCGTCAGCGCCCATTGCTGCAAAGCCCGCAAGGTCCGCAGGTGGTTGTCGATGGTCAGCCATTGCTGGCGTTCTGCAACAACGATTACATGGGCCTGGCCAACCATCCGGAAGTGATCGCCGCCTGGCAGGCAGGTGCCGAGCGTTGGGGCGTGGGCGGCGGGGCGTCGCATCTGGTGATCGGCCACAGTACGCCGCACCACGAACTGGAAGAAGCGCTGGCCGAGCTGACCGGTCGTCCTCGTGTGTTGTTGTTCTCCAATGGCTATATGGCCAACCTCGGCGCGGTGACAGCCTTGGTCGGGCAGGGCGATACGGTGCTGGAAGACCGCCTCAATCATGCCTCGCTGCTGGATGCCGGTCTGCTCAGCGGCGCACGGTTCTCGCGCTATCTGCACAACGATGTGACCAGCCTGACAAGCCGCCTGGAGAAATCCGTGGGCGATACGCTGGTGGTCACTGACGGTGTGTTCAGCATGGATGGTGACATCGCTGACTTGCCTGCGCTGGCGCAGGCTGCGAAGGCCAAGGGTGCCTGGCTGATGGTGGATGACGCCCACGGCTTCGGGCCGCTGGGTGCAAACGGTGCCGGAATCGTCGAGCACTTCGGCCTGAGCATGGAGGATGTGCCGGTACTGGTCGGCACCCTCGGTAAATCGTTCGGCACTTCTGGAGCATTCGTGGCCGGCAGTGAAGAGTTGATCGAAACCTTGATCCAGTTCGCCCGACCCTACATTTACACCACCAGCCAGCCACCTGCGCTGGCCTGCGCGACCTTGAAAAGCCTGCAATTGCTGCGTAACGAACATTGGCGTCGCGAGCATCTGGCGAGCCTGATCCAGCAGTTTCGTCAGGGTGCCGAGCAGATCGGCCTGCAATTGATGGACAGCTTTACGCCGATCCAGCCAATCATGATCGGCGATGCCGGACGGGCTCTGCGTCTGTCGCAGTTGCTACGTGAGCGTGGCTTGCTGGTGACGGCGATTCGTCCGCCGACCGTGCCTGCGGGCAGTGCCCGATTGCGCGTAACGTTGTCTGCCGCGCACAGCGAGGCCGACGTACAGCTATTATTAGAGGCTCTGGAGCAGTGCTACCCGCTGCTGGATGCAAGTGAATCCACGGAGCCCGTCCATGCGTGATCGTTTGATTCTACTGCCGGGCTGGGGGCTGGGCGTTTCGCCGCTGGAGCCGCTTGCCGCCGCGTTGCGCGGGCTTGACGAGCACTTGCGGGTCGAAATCGAGCCGTTGCCGGATATCGACAGCTGCGACCTGCCTGACTGGCTCGACGAACTGGATGCCAACCTGCCGGATAACGCCTGGCTGGGCGGCTGGTCGCTGGGCGGCATGCTTGCCGCCGAGCTTGCAGCACGGCGTGGCGAAGGTTGCTGCGGGCTGCTGACCCTGGCCAGTAATGCCTGTTTCGTCAACCAGGGCGCGTGGCCGAATGCGATGCCCGCGCAGGATTTCGATGCGTTTCTGGCTGGCTGTTCCGCTGACCCTGACGCGACCCTCAAGCGTTTCAGCCTGTTATGTACGCAAGGCGCAGAAGACTCACGCGGTCTCGCCCGGTTGCTCAAGGCTGGCGCGCCGCACAGCTCCAAAACCGCTTTGGTCGATGGCCTGAAGATACTCCAGCAACTCGATACACGTGGCGCGCTGCAAACCTATCGCGGCCCGCAACTGCACCTGTTTGCCGGACTCGATGCATTCGTGCCGGCTGAAGCAGCAAGTGATCTGCTGGCCTTGTTGCCGGATGTCGAGGTCGGTCTGATCGAACAGGCCAGCCATGCATTCCTTGTGGAAAATCCCCATGGAGTAGCCGCTGCGATCCACGCCTTTCTGCACGAGTTGGACGATGACTGATCTTTCTATGCCCAAGCCGCCCTCTGTCCTGCCTGACAAACGGCAGGTCGCCGCGTCCTTTTCCCGGGCCGCGGGCAGCTATGACAGCGTGGCCGAACTACAGCGCAGCGTCGGCAGCGAGCTGCTGTCGCGTCTGCCTGCGCAGTTCAGTCCGACTCGCTGGCTGGATCTGGGGAGCGGCACTGGCTATTTCAGCCGGTCACTGGATCAGGTTTTCAGTGGCAGCGAAGGTATAGCGCTGGATATCGCCGAAGGCATGTTGCGGCATGCGCAGCCATTGGGTGGTGCACAGCACTTTGTGGCAGGTGATGCCGAGCACCTGCCACTGCGTGATCAGAGTTGCGGGCTGATTTTCTCCAGCCTCGCCGTGCAGTGGTGTGCGGATTTCGCCGCGGTGCTCCGTGAAGCTCACCGTGTATTGCAACCTGGAGGTGTGTTTGCCTTCGCCAGCCTGTGTGTCGGCACGCTGTACGAGTTGCGCGACAGCTGGCAGGCAGTCGACGGCCAGGTGCATGTGAACCGCTTTCGTCACGAAGAAGATTATCGTCAGTTGTGCGCTGCCAGCGGTTTACAGGTGCGCAGCCTGGACGTGTGCCCGCATGTGGTGCATTACCCCGATGTGCGCAGCCTGACGCATGAGCTGAAGGCGCTCGGGGCGCACAACCTCAACCCTGGGCGGCCCAGTGGCCTGACCGGACGCGAGCGGATCAAGGGCATGGTTCAGGCCTACGAAGCTTTCCGTCAGGAAGCCGGTCTGCCCGCTACCTATCAAGTGGTGTACGCAGTGCTTGAAAAAGCCTGACGGCTCCACGTTATAAGGAAGATTACCGAGATGAGCGCTGCCTATTTCATCACCGGAACCGATACCGACGCTGGCAAGACCACGGTAGCTGCCGGTTTGCTGCATGCTGCCCGGTTGAAGGGCTTGAGCACAGCGGCGGGCAAGCCTGTGGCGTCCGGCTGCGTAGTGACTGCACAGGGACTGCGCAATTCCGACGCGCTGGCCTTGCAGGCCGAGTGCTCTATCGAGCTGGATTATGATGAAGTCAATCCATTGGCTTTCGAACCGGCCATTGCGCCGCATCTAGCCGCGCGCGAGGCAGGTGTCGTATTGACGGTCGACTCGTTGCTGCATTCGATGCGGCATATTCTGGATAAACAGGCTGACTTCACCTTGATCGAAGGTGCTGGCGGCTGGCGCGTGCCCTTGGCCGGGCAGAGCAACCTGTCCGATCTGGCCATTGCGCTGGATCTGCCGATCATTCTGGTGGTGGGCGTGCGTCTGGGCTGTATCAATCATGCGCTGCTGACTGCCGAAGCCATCGCCCGGGACGGTCTGCACCTGGCAGGCTGGGTGGCCAACGTCATAGACGCAAACACCTCGCGGCTTGAGGAAAACCTCGCCACGCTGGTCGAGCGTCTGCCTGCACCCTGTCTTGGACGCGTGCCACGATTGAACGAGGCGAGCGCCGGAAATGTGGCGCAATACCTTGAATTAGGGCAACTGCGCTGACAGCATCGCTATCTTGCTGACAGGCAACGTTGTTTTGGTTTTTTCAAGAGTCAGGCTATCATGCGGCCTAGTGCCATTAGTCTATTTGTCGAGTATTTCTGCGCAAATGCTGGTTCAATGGCACGTGTTCGTTTTTTGAACTGAGGATCGGCTTATGCAAATCACCATGAACAACACCCTTTATCCGGGCCTGAGCGCTATGCAGGTCGGGCAAGGTCGTGTGGATCAGGCGGCCACCCAGATCGCCAGCTCCAATATCGAAGTGTCGGGCAGAAGCCAGTCTTCCGACTTTCAGCTCGAAAACCTGCGTTCCGTCGACCGCAGCCAGCGTTCTGACCTGTCTGCCAATATTGTCGAGCTCAACGCCGGCAAGACTCAGGTCGAAGCCGGGGTTGCGGTTCAAAAGGCCAGCGACGAAGCGCTTGGCACTCTGATCGACACTTACGCTTAACATCCTGTGTTCTAAAGCTTCGTGTAACGCCCACGCCGTGCCACACCTGCACGGCGTCGTTTGCTGAATTGCCTGCCATCACCCTCCTGTATCGCCCCCGTAACACCTTCCGCCCTCTACTAAACTTGCGCTTACGTTTTTCCTGCGCCTGATGCCTTTGCCTGCGCGGTCTGTGGAGCAGCGTGGACGAATGGTGCGCGCTTCGCTATTGACAAGGTTTAGGCGTAAACGTATGTTTCAAACACCTGTTTGACCGCAAGGCATACGAGATTGTCTGGTGCTTGAGGCTATGCTTTCAGCGACCGCCCGGTCATTCGTTCCAGGATTCATCAGCAGAGGTTTATCGCTATGCCTGACTACAAGGCCCCCTTGCGTGATATTCGTTTCGTCCGTGATGAGCTGCTCGGTTATGAAGCGCACTATCAAAGTCTGCCAGCCTGTCATGACGCCACCCCGGACATGGTCGACGCCATTCTCGAAGAGGGTGCCAAGTTCTGCGAGCAGGTTCTGGCACCGCTGAACCGGGTGGGCGATACCGAGGGCTGCACCTGGAGCGAGTCGGGCGTGAAGACACCGACCGGTTTCAAGCAGGCTTACAAGCAATTTGTCGAGGGCGGTTGGCCGAGTCTGGCGCATGACGTTGCGCATGGCGGCCAGGGCTTGCCCGAGTCGCTGGGTCTGGCGGTGAGCGAGATGGTCGGCGAAGCGAACTGGTCATGGGGCATGTACCCTGGCCTGTCGCATGGTGCGATGAACACCATTTCCGAGCACGGCACCCCCGAGCAGCAGGACGCCTACCTGACCAAGCTGGTCTCCGGCGAATGGACCGGCACCATGTGCCTGACCGAATCTCACTGCGGCACTGACCTGGGCATGCTGCGCACCAGGGCTGAACCTCAGGCTGACGGCACCTACAAGGTTACCGGCACCAAGATTTTCATTTCCGCTGGCGAACACGACATGGCCGATAACATCGTCCACATCGTGCTGGCGCGCCTGCCGGACGCACCGGCTGGCACCAAAGGCATTTCGCTGTTCATCGTGCCCAAGTTCCTCTCGGCTACCGATGGCAGCATCGGTGAGCGCAACGCGGTTAACTGTGGCTCCATCGAACACAAGATGGGCATCCACGGCAACGCTACCTGTGTGATGAACTTCGACGGCGCTACCGGCTACCTGATCGGCCCGCCGAACAAGGGCCTGAACTGCATGTTCACGTTCATGAACACCGCGCGTCTGGGCACTGCACTGCAAGGTCTGGCGCATGCCGAAGTGGCTTTCCAGGGTGGCCTGCAATATGCCCGTGACCGTCTGCAGATGCGTTCGCTGACCGGCCCTAAAGCACCGGACAAGGCCGCTGACCCGATCATCGTCCATCCAGATGTGCGCCGCATGCTGTTGACCATGAAGGCCTTTGCCGAAGGCACGCGTGCCATGGTGTATTTCACGGCCAAACAGGTCGATATCGTCAAGTACAGCGAAGACCCGGAGCAAAAGAAAGCCGCCGACGCCTTGCTGGCGTTCATGACGCCGATTGCCAAGGCCTTCATGACCGAAGTGGGCTTTGAAGCCGCCAACCACGGTGTGCAGATCTACGGCGGTCACGGTTTCATTGCCGAGTGGGGCATGGAACAGAACGTTCGCGACAGCCGGATTTCGATGCTGTACGAAGGCACCACTGGCATTCAGGCTCTTGACCTGCTGGGCCGTAAAGTGCTGATGACCCAGGGCGAAGCGCTCAAGGGCTTCACCAAGATTGTCCACAAGTTCTGTCAGGGCAATGAGGGTAATGAAGCCGTTCAGGAATTCGTGACGCCGTTGTCCGCGCTGAACAAGGAGTGGGGCGATCTGACCCTGAAAGTCGGCATGGCGGCCATGAAGGATCGCGAAGAAGTCGGCGCCGCTTCGGTGGACTACATCATGTTCTCCGGTTATGCCTGCCTGGCGTACTTCTGGGCCGACATGGCGCGTCTTGCGGCCGAGAAGCTGGCTGCCGGTACGTCGGACGAGGCGTTTTACCGCGCCAAGATCCAGACCGCGCGCTTCTACTTCCAGCGCATCCTGCCGCGCACTCGCACGCACGTTGCCGCCATCCTGTCGGGCGCTGCCAACCTGATGGACATGAAAGAAGAAGACTTCGGCCTGGCTTACTAAGCTTCGCTTCGGTCATAAAAACCGCCTGATCGCTGATCAGGCGGTTTTTTTATGGGTGCGTTTTGGCTCATTGTTAACACCAATCCCAACAAGACTTGGGGGAGCGCTGACCCCCGATAAGGCTCTTTCCCACGCTCCGTGTGGTCATGCATTTCGTGACGCTCTGCGTCACATCACAGCCATGGCGCATCACTCAATCCAGCCCGGGATACAGGCAGCACCAACGCCCGCGACTTCCGCAATAAACATTTTCCAACTCCTGCCGTTACAGAAAGTAGCTCGTTTAGTGATCCTGCCGATGCATTGTTCGCTGGCGGAGGGCACAATGCCATCAGGCCAGCCATTCATTCAGATGCCGGGTAGGAGATAACCCCTTTTGTTGCGTCCATCAGCTGCGCGATTGAGTCATTTTTTGCCATCACTGGGTCTGCTGGTGGCGGGGCTTGCGGCTGCGTACGTAAAGGACCTGAACGTCTTCTTCACATCGCTTTTCAATGTGCTGCCCACGCTGGTCCTGCTGTTGGGCGGTGCGTATTGCTGTGTTTACCGGCGTCAGCGCGAGCTGTTTCTGATGCTCACGGTGTATATCGCCTACTACCTGCTGGATACCCAGACCGACTTTTACCGTGATAACGGCAAGGTCCGTGAGGATGCAGCGGTGATTTTCCACCTGGTCTGCCTGCTGCTGCCGGTGCTGTTCGGGCTGTATGCCGCGTGGGAAGAGCGTACGCATCTGTTTCAGGACATGGTCGCGCGGCTAGCGGTATTGGTGGCAGTAGGCAGTGTGGCGCTGGGTCTTGAACAGAGTTATCCGGTCGAACTGCAAGTCTGGCTGGCCGATATCCGCTGGCCTGCTTTGCATGGCGCATGGATGAGTCTGATTCAGCTGTCCTATGCCATGTTCCTGGTGTCATTCGGGGTGTTGATCTGGCAATACCTGGAAAAACCGCGACCGCTGCACGCCGCGCAGATTGTCGGCCTGCTGGGATTATTCTGGGCACTGCCGAAAACCTTCATCCTGCCGTTCACGCTGAATATCCTCTGCAGTCAGGTGATGCTGATGATTGCCGCCGCCGTGGCTCACGAGGCGTATCAGATGGCCTTCCGGGATGAACTGACCGGACTGCCTGGTCGCCGGGCGCTCAATGAGCGCATGCAGCGTCTGGGACGCAACTACGTGCTGGCGATGAGCGACGTCGATCACTTCAAGAAATTCAACGACACCCACGGCCACGATGTGGGCGATCAGGTGCTGCGTCTGGTGGCCAGCAAACTGTCGAAAATCACCAACGGTGGTGGCAAGGCGTATCGCTATGGTGGCGAAGAGTTCGCCATCGTGTTTGCCGCCAAGAGCATTGATGAATGCATGCCGCATCTGGAAGCCATCCGCGAGACCATCGCCAATTACGAGATTCAGCTGCGCAACAAGGACAGTCGTCCTCAGGATGATCAGCAAGGCCGACAACGCCGCGGTGGAGCGCAGGCAGGCAGCGTGTCGGTAACGGTCAGTATCGGCGTTGCCGAACGCCAGCCGGAGCATCGCACGCCGGAAGAGGTGCTCAAGAGTGCTGACCAGGCGCTGTATGCGGCCAAGGGGGCCGGGCGCAACTGCGTGGTCGCTTATGGGCAGTTGAACCGGCGCGGTGCTGTTCGTACGACCGAAGCGGCCACCTGAGGCAATCCTGCTATTTCTCGTGACCTGCCGTGACTATTCAGTCATGACACGACCCTATGTCTCTGAAATGTTGTTCGGGTAGACTCGTGAAACTCGACTGCTGATCTGCGTCTGTGCATGCATCGATCAGCCTCCAACAGAATTTCGCTCCGTGTTCACGAGGTTTGCCATGGCTGACTACAAAGCGCCACTGCGCGATATGCGCTTCGTCCTCAATGAAGTCTTCGAGGTTTCAAAGCTCTGGGCTCAACTGCCCGAGCTGGCCGAAACAGTCGACGCTGAAACGGTCGAAGCCATTCTCGAAGAAGCCGGTAAAGTGACCAGCAAGACCATTGCGCCGCTGAGCCGTAACGGTGACGAGGAGGGCTGTCACTGGAAGGACACCGTCGTCACCACACCTGCAGGTTTCCCCGAGGCCTATAAGACCTACGCTGAGGGCGGCTGGGTCGGTGTAGGCGGCAATCCCGAGTTTGGCGGCATGGGCATGCCCAAGGTGGTGTCGGCCCAGGTCGAAGAGATGCTCAACTCTGCCAGCCTGGCGTTCGGTCTGTACGCGATGCTCACGTCCGGCGCCTGCGTATCGATAGACACCCACGCCAGCGAAGCGCTCAAGACCAAATTTCTGCCCAATATGTATTCAGGCGTCTGGGCCGGTTCGATGTGCCTGACCGAGGCCCACGCAGGTACTGACCTGGGCATCATTCGCACCCGGGCCGAACCGCAGGCTGACGGTGCCTACAAGATCACCGGCAGCAAGATTTTCATCACCGGCGGCGAACACGACCTGACCGAAAACATCATTCATCTGGTCTTGGCCAAGCTGCCGGATGCACCGCCTGGGCCGAAAGGCATTTCGCTGTTTCTGGTGCCCAAGTTCATGGTCGGCGACGACGGCAGCCTTGGCGAGCGCAACACCGTCAGCTGTGGCTCGATCGAGCACAAGATGGGCATCCAGGCGTCTGCAACGTGTGTGATGAACTTCGACGCCGCCACTGGTTACCTGATCGGCGAACCGAACAAAGGGCTGGCGGCGATGTTCACGATGATGAACTACGAGCGCCTCGGCGTCGGTATCCAGGGCCTGGCCTCTGGCGTGCGCTCTTATCAGGCCGCCGTCGAGTATGCGCAGGACCGTCTGCAGAGCCGTGCCCCGACCGGTGCGCAGAACAAGGACAAGGCTGCTGACCCGATCATCGTCCATCCTGACGTGCGTCGCATGCTCCTGACCATGAAGGCGTTCAACGAAGGCGGTCGGGCGTTTTCCAGCTACGTAGCCCTGCAACTGGATATCGCCAAGTTCAGCGAAGACGATATCGCGCGCAAGCGTGCCGATGATCTGGTGGCGCTGTTGACCCCGGTCGCCAAGGCGTTCCTGAGTGATATCGGTCTGGAAACCACCGTGCATGGCCAGCAGGTTTTCGGCGGCCACGGTTACATCCGCGAGTGGGGCCAGGAGCAACTAGTGCGTGACGTGCGCATCACGCAGATCTACGAGGGCACCAACGGCATTCAGGCGCTGGACCTGGTGGGACGCAAGATCGTCGGTTCGAACGGCGCGTTCTATCAGTTGTTTTCGGATGAAGTGCGCCAGTTCATCAATGGCGCAAATAGCGCACTCAACGAGTTCACCCAGCCGCTGGCAAAAGCCTTGAACATGCTGGATGAGCTGACTGGCTGGGTGCTGGACCGCTCGCGCGGCAACCCCAATGAAATCGGCGCTGCATCCGTGGAGTATCTGCATCTGTTTGGTTACACCGCCTACGCCTACATGTGGGCGATGATGGCCAAGGCAGCGCTCGGTAAAGAGCAGCAGGAGGAGTTCTATGCGAGCAAGCTGGGCACCGCACGCTTCTACTTCGCGCGCCTGCTGCCACGTATCCACTCGCTGGATGCTTCGGTGCGTGCTGGCAGCGAATCGCTGTTCCTGCTGGAGGCGTCACAATTCTGACTTGAAAAAGTCGTGTAAGCATTAACTTACACGACGTAGTGCACATTGGCCTCTTCCCAAAAAAGGGATCCAAAGTTAATCTTCACCCATGGACGTAGCGCAGGACGCGCAACAAGACATAACAGGGACACGTAGGGAAGCCTGCCAGGACGGTGGGGTGAAAGGGAAATCAGGGAAACAGTCTGGAAAGCCCCGCTTAGGCGGGGTTTTCTTTGTCTGCGTTTTAACGATTCGGTTTTCCCTGCCCGCAGAATTCTGTCTTGCGCATGCACTACCCATGCGTGTGGCAGTCATCTCCCGAGAAAGAATAATGGCGTCGTGCCAGAGCCGGTTGAACCCTCACCGACGGCAAGGGTCGATTAGCTGTATGGCCAATCAGAGCCAATTCAATCAGGAGCTTTCCATGGACATCATTCGTATCATTTTCGCCATTCTGCTGCCCCCGGTAGGCGTGTTCATGCAAGTAGGCTTTGCCGGCGCTTTTTGGCTGAATATCCTGCTGACCCTGCTGGGTTACATCCCGGGAATCATCCACGCGATCTACATCATCGTCTCGCGTAAGTAAGACCTTGTCGCACTCGTTGATCGTTCCCTGCTGCGGGAACGATCACACGGCTTGATCAGGCATCAAGCACCTCCCGATAAAAACGCCATTCCTTCTCCAGAGCATCTGCCAGGTTACTTGCCTTGCGGAATCCATGATGCTCATCTGCGTAGAAGTGCGCTTCAGTCTTGATACCGTTGTCTTGCAGGGCTTTGAGCATGGCCCGGGTCTGTTCGGGCACTACCACGGCATCCAGCTCGCCTTGAAAGAAAATCACCGGCACCTTGATTCTGTCTGCGTGCAGCAGCGGCGTTCGGTCCTGGTAGCGCTCGATGTCCTTGTCCGGGTCGCCGATCAGCCAGTCCAGGTAATCGCCCTCGAATTTATGCGTGACCCTGGCCAGCGCCACCGGGTCGCTGACGCCATACAGACTGGCCCCTGCACGAAACACATCCTTGAAGGCCAATGCACAAAGCGTGGTGTAACCGCCTGCGCTGCCGCCGCGAATGAAGGCCTGTCCTTGGTCAATCAGGCCACGCCCCGCCAGATGCGTGACAACCGCACAGGCGTCTTCCACGTCCGCCACGCCCCATGTCAGGTGCAGGCCTTGCCGGTAGACGCGACCGTAGCCGCTGCTGCCGCGATAATTGAGGTCTGCCACGGCGAAGCCGCGGTGTGTCCAGTATTGAATACGCGGGTCCAGCACCGGGTAGCAGGCGGAAGTCGGGCCGCCGTGGATGAACACCACCAGTGGCGGCTTTTGCGCGCCGGTCATGGCCGGGTAGAAATAGCCGTAGGCCTCGGCTCCACCGCTGGGATAACGCAGCGGCTGAGGGCGGCTGATCAGTTCGGGCGGCAGCGGCGAGCCTCCCCCGGCAAGCACCTGCACACCGGCGTCATGGCGAGAAATAGCCAGTACGGCAGATGTGCTCACCGCGGATGCCGCGATGCAATAGACGAACTCTTCGTCAATGGCGAGGCTGCGAAAGCGGCTGTAACCAACGCTGAAATCCTCGACGCTGCCGTCAGCCTGACAAAGCCCCAGAACACTGGAGCCGTCTTCGATCCAGCTCGCCAGATAGCCATCGTTGATCGGCAGCCAGGTGCAGCTGCCCAGTTGCCAAGGCGCGGAAGCGTGATCGGCCGGGCTGGCGGGCAGCGGCGCAAACCCTGAAGGCGATTCACCCCACGGCTGCCAGAAGCCCGCGCGGTCAGTCAGGCAATACAGCCGCCCGTGGGCATCGAAGCGCGGTTGTTGCAGTGACTCTTGCGCGCCGTCGCCTGCAACACACTGCGCAGTGCCCCAGTGGCCGTCGTCTTGTCTCGCTGCACACATCAACCTGGTGCTGGTCCACGGCTGATGCGGGCGTTGCCATTCGATCCAGGCCAAGCGTTTGCCGTCGGCGCTGATTATCGGCGCTGCGTAGAAGTCAGCACCTTCTGCCAGCAATCGGCGCTGCCCGTCAGCCAGATCGATAGCGACCAGCCGATGGGTATTGTGGTCTTCTTCAACGGCGAGAATCTGACCACCGCTGAAGAACAGGCCGCCATAACGCTTGTCGCCCTCCGTCAGCGCAACCGGCGCGCTGGGGTCCAGCGCCTGGCGGTACAATTGCTGGTCGCGCTCATTGACGAACACTAGCGCGTCGTCGGCCAGACAGAACGAACCACCACCGTATTCATACACCCGGCTGCGCACGCTGAAGCCTTGTGGCGTCAGGCAGCGCTTGCTGTTCGCGTACCAGTGCCAGATACGACAGGCGCCGTCTTCGGGGCGGTATTCGTTCCAGAAAAGGCCCGCCGAGCTGACATCCAGTTCGGCGAAGTCGACGCCTGCGGCAACCGCTTGTGCGGCGCTCAGGCGTTCAGGAGGATTTTGCGATGAGTCGTGAGTTTCGGTCATTACGAAAGGCCAGCTCTTCAATGGTTTGAGTAGCGGTTTCGGACTCGTCACGAGCCTGAGTGATGATCCCGTGGTGATAGGATTTGCTGCACACCGGGTCGGCATTGGCGGCGTCGCCGGTCAGCATGAAGGCCTGGCAGCGACAACCGCCGAAGTCCTTTTCCTTCTCGTCACACGAACGGCACGGCTCGGGCATCCAGTCGTAACCGCGAAAGCGATTGAAGCCGAACGAGTCGTACCAGATGTGCTGCATGCTGTGGTCGCGCACGTTGGGGAACTGGATCGGCATCTGCCGTGCGCCGTGGCAGGGCAGTGCGGTGCCATCTGGTGTCACGGTCAGGAAGATATTGCCCCAGCCGTTCATGCACGCCTTGGGACGCTCTTCGTAATAATCAGGCGTGACGAAAATCAGCTTGCACGGATGATTCTCTGCCTCCAGCCGGGCGCGGTACTCGTTGGTAACGGCTTCGGCACGGACCAGTTGATCCTTGGTCGGCAGTAGGCCGAGGCGATTCAGGTGTGCCCAGCCATAGAACTGACAGGTTGCCAGTTCGACGAAGTCCGCTTCAAGCGCCAGACAAAGCTCGATGATCTTGTCGATGCGGTCGATGTTGTGCCGATGGGTGACGAAATTCAGCACCATCGGGTAGCCGTGCTTTTTGACGGCCTTGGCCATCTCCAGTTTTTGCGCGAAGGCTTTTTTCGAGCCGGCGAGCATGTTGTTGACCTGCTCGTCGCTGGCCTGAAAGCTGATCTGGATGTGGTCCAGGCCTGCTTCCTTGAAGGCGATGATCTTTTCTTCTGTCAGGCCGATGCCCGAGGTGATCAGGTTGGTGTAGAAACCCAGACGCCGGGCTTCGGCGATCAACTCGGCAAGGTCCTGGCGCACCAGCGGCTCGCCGCCGGAAAAACCGATCTGCGCCGCCCCCATTTCCCGCGCTTCCTGCATGACCTTGAACCACTGCTCGGTGGTCAGCTCCTGGCCCTGTTTGGCAAAATCCAGCGGGTTGGAGCAATACGGGCATTGCAATGGGCAGCGATAGGTCAGCTCGGCGAGCAGCCACAATGGCAGCCCGACCTCGGGAGTGGGCGGTATGTACGGGGTGTTGGTGACGGGGGCAATGTCAGACAAGATCGATCCAGTTTTTCTTCTTGGCGCCTTCCATGAACTCGTCGACGTCCATGCCCAGTTCGGGAACATTGGGGAACTGCTGCTGAAGCTCATGAATGATGGCGGTGATGGTGCGCTTGCCATCGATCAGCCCGCCAATCAGTGCCGCGCTCTCGTTAAGTTTGATCATGCCTTCAGGGTAGAGCACCACATGCGCCTTTTGCGCAGGCTCGTACTGAAAGCGATAGCCTTGATGCCATTTGGGTGTCAACGCTCGGAACTGCGGATCGTGCTTCATAGCGTAATCCCCTTATGCCAGACCTTTTGGTCTGTAACGCTGTGATACGGCGGGCGGTTCAGCTCGTAGGCCATGGACATCGCATCGAGCATGCTCCACAGGATATCGAGCTTGAACTGCAGGATTTCCAGCATGCGCTGCTGGCCTTCATATGTAGTGTAGTGCTGTAACGTGATGGCGAGGCCGTGTTCCACGTCGCGTCGGGCCTGGCCCAGGCGTGTGCGGAAATACTCGTAGCCGGCCGGGTCGATCCACGGGTAATGCTGCGGCCAGCTGTCTAGGCGCGATTGGTGGATCTGCGGCGCGAACAGTTCGGTCAGCGAGCTGCTGGCCGCTTCCTGCCAGTTGGCGCGGCGGGCGAAGTTCACGTAGGCGTCGACGGCAAAACGCACGCCTGGCAGCACCAGTTCCTGCGAGCGCAGTTGGTCCGGGTCCAGCCCCACGGCCTGGCCTAGGCGCAGCCAGGCCTCGATGCCGCCGTCTTCGCCGGGAGCACCGTCATGGTCAAGCAAGCGCTGAATCCACTCGCGACGGATCTCGCGATCCGGACAGTTGGCCAGAATCGCCGCGTCCTTGAGCGGAATGTTCACCTGATAGTAGAAGCGGTTGGCGACCCAGCCCTGAATCTGCTCGCGGGTCGCGCGGCCCTCGTACATCGCCACATGGAACGGGTGGTAGATGTGGTAATAGGCGCCCTTGGCGCGCAAGGCCTGTTCGAATTCGGCGGGGGACAGCGCAGTCGATTCGCTCATGTCAGCTCCTAAAGCTCGATGCTCATGCCGTCGAAGGCCACTTCGACGTTGCGACGAACCAGCTCCGCGCGTTCCGGGGAGTCTTCGTCGAGAATCGGGTTGGTGTTGTTGATATGGATAAGCACCTTGCGCTGCTCGGGGAAGCCTTCGAGCACTTCCAGCATGCCGCCGGGGCCGTTCTGCGCCAGATGGCCCATTTCCCTGCCGGTTCGCGTGCCGACGCCACGGCGCTGCATTTCGTCGTCATCCCACATTGTGCCGTCGACCAGCAGGCAGTCGGCATCACGCATTTTCTCGGCCAGCGCCTCATCGACCTTGCCCAGGCCCGGCGCGTAGAACAGCTTGCCGCCGGTGCGGGTGTCTTCGACCAGCAGGCCGATGTTGTCGCCCGGATGCGGGTCGAAACGGTGCGGCGAATACGGTGGCGCGGCGCTGCGCAGCGGGAAGGGCGTGAAGCGCAGGTTCGGGCAGGCAGGGATCACGAAGCTGCCTTGCAGCTCAATACGGTTCCAGTTCAGGCCGCCGTTCCAGTGCTTGAGCATTTCGAACAGCGGGAAGCCGGTGCTCAGGTCTTCATGGACCATGTCGGTACACCAGACCTGATGCGGGCAGCCTTCACGCAGGCTGAGCAGGCCGGTGGTGTGGTCGATCTGGCTGTCCATCAGCACAATGGCGCTAATGCCGGTGTCGCGCAAGGCGCGCCCGGGCTGCATCGGCGCAAAGCCCTGCAATTGCGCGCGAATGTCCGGTGAGGCGTTGCACAGCACCCAGTTGATACCGTCGTCGGACAGCGCAATCGACGACTGGGTCCGCGCATGGGCACGCAGGCTGCCGTCGCGAAAACCTGCGCAATTGACGCAGTTGCAGTTCCACTGGGGGAATCCACCGCCAGCAGCAGAACCTAGAATCTGGATGTACATGACAGCTCCTGGCACACGTTCTGAAATAAAAAACAGCCACAACCATAAAAAAAGCCCCGGCGAACCGAGGCTTCACAGCGTACTGAAATCAACGGCTTGCGAAGTACATGGTGACTTCAAAACCGATACGCAGATCAGTGTAAGCAGGTTTAGTCCACGACATAAAAATCTCCTCGGATAAGTGCTGCGGTTGGTGACTACATCTTAGTGCATCGCTGAAGGCATACGTTCAGATAGTTAGGGAGCTATGTTACTCAATTTAACAATTGCGCAGGACTGGAATCTGCAGGAAAGACCATTACCGTTCAGGTAAGGATAGCGGGATGGCCGCGCTGGCAGGGCGATTGGCCACGATCAGCCAGCCGCCAGTGGCATTGGTCAGTTGCTCCGCAGCAGCGAGTAACGAGTGTGTATCCAGATTTGACAGAGCACATTGTAACGCCTGCGAGTGGCTACCCTGATGCCCGGCAAGATGCGCTTGCCACTGCATGTCTGCCTGCTGCTGGTCCGGCATGCTCGACGGCTCGAATTGGGCTGAAAGGGCTTTTATCTGCTCAGGCACATCTGCATCGTGAATCTGCTCGGGCAAGCTGCCGATGAACGCCTCAATGTGCTGAAAAAGCTGCGCTGCTTCGCAGGAGGGCGATTGAACGCCAAACAGTAGCCCGGTCCGTCCGCTGATCTGCCTGATGCCACTGAACACGGCGTAACCCAATTGCAGCTCGACCCGCAGCAGCTGGTAGAAGGGCGCTTGTGATACGTGTGCGAGCAGCCGCCAGTCAGCTTCATCTGCAATGGAGGCCGTAGGGGCCGGGCAAAACACCAGCACCGCGTCTTCCGACGAGGACGACGCTTCAGTCGCCCAGCGCTTGCCAGGGCGAGTGGCGGGCAGCGTTGGTGAGTCTGGTTGCCGAACGCCCGGTGCTGCTTTCAATGTGGCGTCTATCAGGGGCTGGCTGGCAGCACACAAGCCACTCGCGAAGCTGATCCAGCGCGAAGCCGCCCATACG
The DNA here is from genome assembly GCF_001466905.1 of Pseudomonas sp. ICMP 3272. Taxonomy (NCBI): domain Bacteria; kingdom Pseudomonadati; phylum Pseudomonadota; class Gammaproteobacteria; order Pseudomonadales; family Pseudomonadaceae; genus Pseudomonas; species Pseudomonas sp. ICMP 3272. The sequence continues at coordinate 152,927 of NZ_LKEK01000086.1, read as the reverse complement.
CTCGGCAGATCGCCAACCGTCAGTTGCGGTTCGCTGCTCAGGTAATGATCGGCAAGCTGTTTGAGCAACTGACGAATCGGAATCAACTCAGGCTCGTCGCCTGCCAGCGATGCGGGCTCAGGGTGCTGCAAGCGATGCAGGGCGTGTTCGATAACCGCAACCATCGGCTCGCGCAGGCCGTTCAGTTGAAGCTGCCAATAAGGCCCGTAAGCACTGAACGTCAGGGCCACACCAGCCTGACGTGCGTCTTCGATCAATGGCTTTAGCCCTGCATCGAGCATCCGCCAGAGGGCTGGCTGCGGGGAGGGCAGTTCCCAACGCAGATAAAACGCGGCTTCATCGCTGTTATTGATTACCGTACCGAGAAACGGATTCGGCGCTGGCAAACGCCAATTGACCTGCTCAATGCTGTGATGGTCGGAAATGGCGAAGCTGACCAGCGCGTCGGGCGTGAAGTGTTCAAGCAGCACGCGCAATGCCTCTTTGCCTTGCTCGCTTAACTGTGCAGGCGTCTTGCGACAGTAATGATGTGCCAGCGCCAACGCACCGAGCATGTGCAGGCGGCGCTGTTCGAGGCGTTGATATTGCTCGACCAGCACCGGCCAGTGAGCCTTGAAAAAATCGAGCCAGCTGAAAAACAGGCTGTTGAGGGTGAGAGTGTTCGTGAGGGCATCTTTCAATTCGATATCCAGCAAGAGCTGCCCGCCGAACTGGTACAGCGGTGCGGCTTTCAGGGAGCTGGCACAGCCCCTGTCGGCCAGCTCGGCAATCAGTCCGCCCGGCTGAGCTGCATTAAGCCAGTGACAGAAGAACGCCACCGCTTCGTCAGACTTTTCCGGCAAGTCCTCAAAGGCAAACAGCAGGTGGTTTTGCTCGTCAGCCTTTGGACGACTGGCAATCAGCGGTGGGGGCGGTTGCTGTATGACCTTCACACCACTGGCGAACATTGCGCCATGGTTGATTGCCAGCGTTTCCAGCTCGGCGATTGGTAGCGGCCCACTCAGGCACAGGGTCATCTGTCCGGCCTGATAGAAGCATCGATAAAAGTCCTGCAACGCTTGCTGAAAAGCCGGGTTGGGCACTGACAGGCTGTAACGATTGCCCGCATGAAAGCCGCGCAGTGGATGCTGTGGATTGATCGGTGCCAGCCGGCGCGCCTGATCGCGTGCTGCGCTATCGCCGACCCAGGCGATGAACTCGGCGTGCAGCACTTCGCGCTCGCGCAGTTGATCGGCCATGGTCATGCGCGGACGGGCGAGCATGTCGCACAGTCGCTCCAGCCCTTGGGCAAAGACCGCCTGCGGCAGCTCAAAGAAGAAGTCAGTGGTGCGTTCGCGTGTGCTGGCATTGATCTGACCGCCATGACGCTGCACGAACGTCATCAGGTTTTCGCTGGCAGGGAAGCGCTCGGTGCCGAGGAACAACAGATGCTCCAGAAAATGCGCCAGCCCGGGCCAGGCCTGCGGCGCATCATGGCTGCCCGCCGCTACGCGCAATGAAGCTGCGCAGCGCTTGAGGCGCGGTTCGTGACACAGCACCACATTCAGGCCGTTGGCCAGCGTTAGGCGTTTGATGTCAGAGGAAGGCGGGGCAGGCATGAGGGTGTCCACGGCGGCAGGGAATGCAAAGCATCATGCTAGCGGATAACCGGCGAAGTTCGCGAGCATGGCTGAACCAAGGCAGGACGCGGAGCATCCAGAACTGCATGCCGACGCGGAGCGTCGCACGATAATCGAGATTGTCACTCCAGTGTAGGAGCGCCGAGCGTGACGCCTCGGGATCAAGTCAGCGACGTATACAGCCCCGGTCGACGATCGACGAAATAGTCGTTCACCGTCCTGGCCTGGGCCAGCAATGCCTTGTCCAGCGTCCCCACCAGCAAGCCTTCGTCCTGACCTGCCAGCAGCGGGCGGCTGCCGTCCGGTGCGCAGAGGCTACTGAGCCCGCAGTAACGAATCGCGCCTTCGCTGCCGCAATAGTTGGCGTACACCACGTAGCAGTGGTTCTCGAACGCTCGCGCCCGTACGGTCACTTCACAGACAAAGTCGTAAGGCAGCATGTTCGCGGTCGGCACCAGAATCAGTTCGGCCCCTGCCAGCGCAAGCCGACGGGTATTTTCAGGGAACTCCACGTCGTAGCAAATCAGCATGCCCAGCCGCCAGCCGTTCAATTCGACCACCGGGTAATGATCCTCGCCTGCTGCGAACATCGACCTGTCCAGCTCACTGAACAGATGGGTCTTGCGGTAGTTGCACAGACGTGTGCGCTGGCTGTCGATCAACTGCACGGCGTTGTAGATCTGCTGATCAGGCCCGCGCTCCGGGTAGCCGTACAGAATCGCAATGCCGCTGGCTTGCGCGATGGCGGCAATGCGCGCCGCTGCCGGACCGTCCTGCGATTGCGCCAGTTCACTGACTGCCAGGGCTCCGATGTTGTAGCCAGTCAGGAACATTTCCGGGCAGATGAGCAGCTGTGCCCCTTGCTCTGCGGCAGTCTGGGCCTGGTGTTCCAGACGCGTCAGGTTGCCGCTTATATCCAGCGGCAACGGCGAGCATTGATACAGCGCAATGCGCATGGGGGTTTCCTTCTGTCAGTCGCCTAGTGCAATCGGGCCGATTTCATGAAACACGTCCCCGGGGCCGGGGTTCTCGGCGTGAGTCTTGCCGCCGAAGTGGTTCATGATGCCCCACACGGCGTTGAGCGATGTCTGCACTGCGCCTTCAACCCAGGCCGGTGTCCAGGATACATCGTCACCGGCGATGAACATGCCGCGCTGTTCGCTGGGCATGTCCTGCTGCATGAAGTGCGCGTACATGCGCTGGTTATAGCGGTAATGGCCCGGCAGCGCACCTTTGAAGGCACCCAGGAAGTGCGGGTCGGCCTCCCAGGAAACGGTGATCGGGTCGCCGATGATGCGCGCCGCGATGTCCACTTTCGGATAGATCTTCTTCAGCGCATCAAGCGCCAGCTTCACACGCTTCTCGATAGGCTGCGGCAGCATCTTCAGCGCATCGCTCATCCACGAGTAAGACAGGCAGATCACGCCCGGCTTATCGTCGCCGTTATCGAACAGGTACGTGCCACGGGTCAGGCGGTCGGTGAGGGTCATGCTCATCAGGTCGCGACCGGTTTCCGGGTCCTTGTCTTTCCAGAACGGACGGTCGACCATCACGAACGTCTTCGAGGATTGCATGTAGCGTGTGCGATCCAGGGCCATCCACATCTTCTGCGAAAACAACGATTCTTCGCACTCGATCTGCGTGGTCAGCAGCCAGCTCTGGCAGGTGGTCAGCACGGCGGCGTATTGCCGGGTGTCGCCCCAGTTGTCAGTCACGGAAAAGCTTCCGTCCTCGGCCCGAGCAATACGTTTTACGCCAGGACGCGGTGCGCCACGGTGCAGCGAAGACAGGCTGGTGCCCTTGGGCCAGTGTGCGCAACGCTCGGGCACGTGGCTCCACAAACCGACCGGCACCTGCTGCACGCCGCCGACGATCAGGTGCTGGTGCTCATCGCAATTGGTCATCACCACGCGGAAGATTTCCAGCATCGAGTTGGGGAAATCCGAGTCCCAGCCGCCGGTGCCGAAGCCTACCTGACCGAACACCTCGCGATGATAGAAAGACAGTTTGGCGAAGGCCTTGGACGTCGCGACGAAATCGTAGAAGGTGCGGTCGTCCCACAGCGGCACCAGCTTGTTCCACAGCTCTTTGAGGCGCGGCACATCACGGTCACGGATAGCCTGCTGGATGTCACCGAACTGCGAGCCGCTTTCCAGTGCGTCGGCCCAGGCGTCGGCCACTTCCTGAAACAGCGCCGGCAGATCCGAGAGCATTTGTGCGTAATAGGTGGTGCCTTCCAGGTCGATGACGGTGCTGCCGGAAGCGGCGGTCAGCGGGTTAGGAAAGGGCCTGGACTCAAGGCCCAGTTTGTCGACGTAATGAAAGAATGCGGTCGATGACACCGGAAAACGCATGCCGCCCAGTTCGGCAACGATGCCTTTGGCACCTTCAAACTCTTGCGAACGCAACCGCCCACCCATCTTGGAGGCTTCGTACACCACTGGTTTGAGGCCCATCTTCATCAGCTCGTAGGCCGCCACCAGCCCGGCGATACCAGCACCGATAATCGCCACTTCCGCGCCATGATTTTCAGCCGGGATACTGCCCAGGCCTTTCGGGTGTTCGATCCAGTCATCGAAGGCGAAGGGGAAGTCGGGGCCGAACATGGTGATCGGCTTTTTGCCGTTGGCAGGGTGACGGTTGTTCTTCATGACGGACCTTGATGGGCAACGGCGAAAAACAACAGTCTAGAGAAGGGTGAGCACGTACATAAGACGCAAAGTGTCGTCGTTATGCTGTTTATTTATGCGAAGTGACGAAAATTTTGGTCATATTGTATGGTTCTGTCCAGCCACGGCTTGCTTATACCGGTTGCCCGCGGTCGATCTTGCTGCTGAGGATGATCGATGTCGTGGTCTTCTCGACACCATCCACGCTGCCGATCAGGTCCAGTAGCTGGTCCAATTGCTCGGGAGAGTCCGTGCGCAGCCAGGCGACATAATCGAACTCGCCACTCACCGCACAGAGTTGCTGAACCTGCGCCATGGCGCTGAGTCGGCGCAGCACTTCCTTGCCCGAACGGGGTTGCACGGTGATGCCGACATACGCCTGCAATCCGCCACTGACCACTCGCTGGCCAAGGCGCACGCCATAGCCGGTAATCACCTTGCTGCTTTCCAGGCGTGCCAGCCGGGAGGTAACGGTGGTGCGGGCGATGCCCAGTTGACGGGCGAGCATGGCGACGCTTTCGCGGGCATTGATTTGCAGCGCTGCGATCAACTGTCGATCAATTTCGTCCAGCACGGGCGGGCGGGTATCGGGCACGGGTATTTCCTTAAAACTTCCAGCGTTTAGCGGTCTTGGCCAGGCGTGCCTGGAGCCCGTCCAGGTTCTGTGCCAGTTGCTGAGTCATCAAGTGATAGCCCATCAACTCGGCTGGAATGACCGGCTGCGCGGGAGCGCTTTCTGATGTGCGTACCAGACGCTCGGTTGCGCCGGTTTGCAGCGCGCGAGCCATGCCGATCAACTGACGACGGATCTGCCGGTAATCGTTATCCAGCGAAGTCTTCAACGACTCGCCCGCCACTTTATCCAGATCGGCGGGGCGAATATTGGCAAGAATTTCCAGGGTGCTCAGGCACATGCGGAAATGGCCTTGAATGGCGTCCAGTTCGACCATGGACATCTTCACTTCCTTGGAAACCGACGGCAGCAGTGAGCGCAATTGCAGCATCGTGGCGTTGAGCCTGGCGGTCAGCTTGAGATGCTCGTCTGCGGTCACCGGCTGGCCTTGCACGATGCGTCCATAGACCTTGGCGCAATCACGCAAGCCACTGGCCAGGTTGTAGCGCCAGGAAAACACGGCATACAGCGGCAGGGCGAAGGAGAAGGCCAGCGCCAGCGCGATACCGATCAAAATATCTACGGTGCGCCACAACCCGTCACTGATCGGGTTGTAGCCATGACCGGCCACGATAAACAGCGTTATCGCCGACAGCAGCGCCGTGTAACCGCCTTTGCCGATAGCGTGATAGGCAAAAAAACCGCACAGCACCGACATCATCGCGTAGGTCAGCAACGGCATTTCCAGATAGCCCTGCTGGACCACCACGATCAGGCCAAGACCAGCTCCGATCAACGTTCCGTAGGCGCGCTCGACTGACTTTTTGCCGATATTGCCGTGGTGCTGCAAACCGCCGATGACGATCAGCATCGTCACCGACGCCCACTCGCCATGAGGCAGATTGAGGCCCGTGGTCAACAGAATCGTTACCAGCAAGCCCACCGCAATCCGCGCCGCGTGGATCAGCCGCGCATGCCGATAACGGCGATACGGGTCCAGCAGCGGACGCAGAACAGGGCGAAGCCAGGAAGGTATGAAAGCAGAGCGCGAATTCGTCATGCGTTAAGAGACCGCGAGGGTAGGGAAGAGATTCCCTGATTGGATGATGGCAGGTCTCAGTAAGCCACATTTTGAGAGGAGATGGGTGGTGTATGTTGGTGATCAGTGAACATGACATCGTGGATTCAAGCGGTAGGAATCACGATCTGAATTCAGTAAGGATGAAATCCAGCACTTTTTAAGATGCCTTTATATGAGGCTTTATGGTCATTAATGTGTACTTTCATGATCTATTATCTACAGGTTCAAGCCTGCAAACGTGCTACTTTGTGATTCCTTGAACACCCGCGCCTGCTCGCTGGTAACTGCTCATGAAAGCTTTTTTCCCCGTTCAATGCAGCGACACGCTGTTGCGGATTGCCCTGCTGGTAAAGCAGGCCCGGCTACAACAGGGCGTTCGGCAAGTGGATCTTGCCGAGCGGCTGGGCATTTCGCTGCGTACATTTCGACGCATCGAAGCAGGCAGCGCAGACGGCGTATCGCTGCGCGACTTCATGCTGGTGGTCTGGGGGCTGGGTGTGTCAGAGCGCTTGTTTCAGGGGCTGCGAGACGACGAGTCGTTTAGCGTCGAACAGCTTGAAGCGGCCGACCGCAAGCGCGTTCGCCTGCCCAGAAGCAAGCCGTAGGACTTCTGATGGCTCAGGCCTACATTTATATGGAGTGTCCTGTGTGCAGAGTTGGACGCTACGGTCGATGCTACCAGTGCCGCGCGCTTGAAGGGCCAGTAGCCCCCTCAGATTCTGCAGCCCTTATGGCAAGGGCCGATTGATCTGGTAGCGAGTGCTGCGGCCGCCGCCGGGCAGACGAGTCAGGCAGTTTCTGCCAAGCAGATCACTTAAATGCCGGGTCGCCGTGGCCTTGGAGACTTTCGCTACCGCTTGATACTGCGCGGCGCTCAGACCTTCTTCAAAGCCCCGCTCGCCGCCATCAAGCAGTCGATTCAACACCTTGACCTGCTCGGCGGACAAGCCGTCACCATTGTGCAACTGCCAGAATCGCGTCTTGGCCAACACCCGTTCGATACGAACCAGGGCATGCTCAATGCTGTTCAGCAATGTGCGCAAAAACCATTCCAGCCACTCGGTGATATCGGTTGTACGTTTCTGGCTGGTTTCCAGAACATGGTAATACCCGGCGCGGTCATCGAGGATGCTGGCAGACATGGAAAACAGCCGAATAGCTTGTTGATCGCCCTGAGTCAGCGTCAGGTCAGTCAGCGCCCGCGTCAGGCGACCATTACCGTCGTCAAATGGATGCAGCGTCACAAACCAGAAATGTGCGATGCCGGCACGCACGAATGGATCTAGCCCCGGATCATTTTGACTGGCGGCAAACCAGTCGAGGAAGTCGTCCAGTTGTTGCGCAAGCACCGCGCGCGGTGGTGCTTCGAAATGCACGACCGGTCTATCAAGTCTCCCGGAGACCACCTGCATGGGCTCGTCGCTACGCAACTGGCCTGCCATGATGCGAGCGGATACAAAGCTGTCTTCTGCCGGGAACAGCCAGCGATGCCAGGTGTACAGGCGTTGCAGGTCAAGCGGTTGATCGTGCCTGCGTGTGGCGTCCAGCATCAGCTCTGCCAACCCCTCGCTGCGGGGGTTTTGTTTACCGTTATTGGCAATACCCAGACGACGCGCCAACGAAGACCTGACAGAGCCCACATTCAGTCGCTCGCCTTCGATGGCAGACGAGGTAACAATATTCTGCAACAGGGTGTCCACGCCCTCGCGCATTTCGGCATCGCCACTCACTACGCCGCTCATTCCCAGCAGGCGACCTTGAGCTTTAGCGCACGCTCGTATCAAGGGCGCGATGCGTTCATCGCTCCAGTTGAAGTGGGGCCAGTCCGGCTGCTGCCAGATCCAGAGATGTTCGGACATTGGATATGCCTTTGAGGTGAGCCGAATACGGGTTTAATCGGCTCATAAGGTGAGCCGATTGTGCTGGCTATTCGGCTCACCGTCCAGACGTTGTTTCGGGCCAAAAAAATTCAACTACCGTTCGTCCGCCTTCATAGTGGTTCACTTGCTGGCGCAATGGAACCGTATCAGCCTTCCCGACACTTAGGACGGCACAGCATCGCTCCTTGTGGGCAATCTGATGAGATCCCGGGCGCAATGCCCCGGTCATCACTAATGGCCAAGCGGAGTTTATCTTCAATGAAAAAAAGTATTTCCCTGCTCACGACGTTGTTTTTCTGCCATGGCGCATTGGCAGGAACGATGCTCGATGAACAGAGCATTACTTCGTACGTCGACAGTCACAGTGCCGAGCAGGTCGCGTTGCTTGAAAAACTGGTGAACATCAACAGCGGCACGGACAACGTGGACGGTGTGGTCAAGGTCGGTGATCTGATGAAGGCAGAGTTGGAAGCACTGGGCTTCGATACCCGTTGGCACGAGCTGCCCGCAGGGATGAACCATGCGGGTAGCCTTGTCGCGGTGCATGACGGTAACAAGTCTGCGAAACGAATCCTGCTGATAGGCCATCTGGACACGGTGTTTCCGGCCACCAGCAAGTTTCAGGAGTATTCGTTGATAGATGGCGGCAAAAAAGCCAAAGGCCCCGGAGTGATCGACGATAAGGGCGGCCTGGTCACCATTCTTTACGCCTTGCAGGCGCTGAAGCATAGCGGCGCATTGCAGGACATGAATATCTCTGTGGTCCTGGTTGGTGACGAAGAGCTGGCGGCCAAGCCGACTGAAATTTCCAGAGAATGGCTGATTGCCGAAGCCAAAAGAAGCGACATAGCACTGGGCTTTGAATTCGCCTTGTCGCCCAATCAGTTGATCACCGAGCGCAGAGGGTTGAGCGAATGGTTTCTGACCAGTACCGGCATAGACAAACACTCAGCGACTATTTTTCAGCCTGAAACCGGTTTCGGTGCGGTGTACGAGTCGGCCCGGGTACTTGACGAAATTCGCTCCAAACTCTCCGGAGAGCAAGGCTTGACCATTAACCCAGGGCTCATTCTGGGCGGCGCCACAGCCCAGGAAGATGTGCCCAGCGGACAAGGCACTGCCTCGGGGAGAAAAACCACAATTGCCAGAATAGCGTCCGTGCACGGCGACTTGCGGTTCAGCAGTGAAGAACAGCGAAGCTCTGCCGAAGCCCGTTTGCAGGAAATAGCCAGTCACTCGCTGGCACAGACCCATAGCGATTTGAAGATCAAGGCAATCATGCCGGTCATGGTTGATCGCGAAAGTAATCGCAAACTTCTGCAAGCCTACAGCAAGGTCAGCCAGGACCTTGATGGACCTGCACTGGAATCGGCTCCGTCAGCGGAAAGAGGCGGTGCCGATATTTCCTATGTGAACAAATATGTAACGGCGAGCCTGGACGGTCTTGGCGCGTGGGGGCAGGGTGCCCACAGCGAGAATGAAACCATCGATCTGAGTTCGCTGCCCGTGGTGACCAAACGCGCCGCGCTGTTCATCAGCCGCTATGGCAAATAGCTGCTCTTCAGTCGGGCGCTGAGCCCTGTCTGGCTTGAAGGGCACAAGGACGGCGGCAGCACTTGATGCGTGTTGCCGTCCTCAAGGTTTTTACCACTGAAAGATCCACTCCTTCCCTAGCTCACGTCACCGAAGTTCTCTTTCGAATGGAGCACTTTAAACGGTGCGCGCCATCCGTTTAAACGATTCTTGCGTGCAGTCATAGAACTGAAAAAGCGCGCAGATCATTGTCTCGACAGGCACCTCTTGCCTTCGCTGCATCGTTCAAGATTCGTACAGCCAGTCTTTGCCATATTCGCTTTGCCAGCCTGTTCTTTCACTGCGGTGAGAGCTGCAGCGCTCCAGCCAAAATGTATCAAAACAGAAATATCGTGGACACCTTGTCACCACAAAATGCACGCCACTCGCTGATGGACCGGCTCTGACCCCATAACCAGAAATCTCAGGCATCTCCTTCAGACGAGCGAATATTTGCTGCCATGAATAACCTGAACCTGCTGCAGACCTGCCAGAACGAACAATCGGCGGACGTGATTTACGGTCCGATTCAACCTGAACTGCTACGCGAGGAAGTGCTGGCCGATTTGCTGGAAGCCAGCGCCCGGCGCAATCCGCAGCAAGTGGCGCTGATCTTCGGCGAGCACCGGATCAGTTATGGGGAGCTGGACCGGCAGGCTGATCAGGTGGCTTCTGCGCTGATCAAGGCTGGCGTAAGGCCTGGGCACATCGTTGGTCTGTGGCTGCCGCGAGGCATCGAGCTTCTGGTGATGCAGGCCGGTATCGCCAAGGCGGGTGCCGCCTGGTTGCCTCTGGATCAGGACACGCCCGTTGAGCGTCTGCAGATATGCCTGGACGATGCCAGCGCAGTGGGGCTGGTGTCCTGTAATGCGCTGAGCCCGTTGCTGGCTGGTAGCGGTCTGAACGTGTGGACGGCCGAAGCGCTGCTGACACCGACCGACGCAGCGTTGGTGCGCCGCAGTGGTGTGCTTCCCGATCATCCCGCGTACGTGATCTACACCTCCGGTTCCACCGGCAAGCCCAAGGGCATCCTGATTTCCCAGCGCAGCATCTGCCATTTCCTGCGCAGCGAAAACGCGGTACTCGGTATCCGCTCCAGCGACCGGGTTTATCAGGGCTTTTCCGTGGCATTCGACATGTCATTCGAGGAAATCTGGATTGCCTATCTGGTGGGCGCAACGTTGTGGATAGGCCCGAAGGAAACCAGCGGAGACCCTGAAACCCTGCCACGTCTGCTGAACGAGCAGCGCATCAGCGTTTTGCACGCGGTGCCTACTTTGCTGGCGCTGTTCAGCGAAGACGTTCCCGGCCTGCGCGTGATCAATCTGGGCGGCGAGATGTGCCCTGAGTCGCTGGTCGACCGCTGGGCAACGCCGAACCGGCAAATGTTCAACACCTATGGGCCCACCGAAGCCACTGTATCGGCGAGTCTGGCGCGGTTGTCGCGTGGTCGCCCGGTCTCGATTGGTACGCCGCTCCCCAATTATGGTCTGTTGGTAATCGCCAATGACCCAGCGGTCGGCAGCAGCCTGGCACCCAGCCTGCTGCCCCGTGGCGAAGTCGGCGAACTGTGCATCATCGGCCCCGGTCTGGCTGAAGGTTATCTGGGCAGACCGGATCTGACCCAGGAGAAATTCCTGCCTAACCCGTGGTCCACCGGCTATCACGATGCGCGCCTGTACCGGACCGGCGACCTCGCACGGATCGACGATGAAGGGCAAGTACAATGCCTGGGACGTGCCGATGATCAGGTGAAAATTCGTGGCTTTCGCGTCGAACTGGGCGAGATTGAAGCGCTGTTGGCGCAACAACCCGGTGTAGGTACTGTCGCAGTCCTGTTGCGCAACGAGGGTGGCGTTGATCAGTTGGTTGCTTATCTGGTTTGCGACACATCGACGGATTCCACATTCACCAGCCAGCTGCGCAAGGCCTTGCAGGCCCGGTTACCGTCGTACATGGTGCCGGGGCATTTCGAGCTGCTCGACAGCATGCCGCGCCTCACGTCCGGAAAAATCGACCGCAAAACACTCAAGGCCCGCCCGTTGACGGTTGATGCCGCGGGTGCTGACGCAGAGTCCGACGTGGCTGAAACTGAAGGCGAAATCGCACTGTTTGCTGCGTTGGCCACACTCTTTCCAGGCATGCCGATCCGCCGCAATGCGGACTTTTTCACCGATCTGGGCGGGCATTCCTTCTTTGCCGCTCGTTTGGCCTCGGCCTTGCGTGCGAATCCTCGCTTTGCACAAATCACTGTGCGCGACATTTACCAGCAACGCCGTATCGGCGCGATTGCCGAAGTGCTGGATCAAGCTCCACAAGAGATGGCTGCCCCGGTTGACTGGACGCCTCCGTCCGCGTGGCGTCGCTGGCGCTGCGGCGTGGCTCAGGCCCTGGCATTGCCGGTAATGGTCAGCCTGCGAATGACCCAGTGGCTCGCGCCGTTCTTTACCTACCACTTGCTTACCGGTTCGCCTGACGACTCTGTGGCTTTGGCGACTCTGGCTTCTATCTCGGTGTTTCTGATTGCCACCGTTCTGCAGTTTTTCATCGCGTGGGCGGCCAAATGGCTGATCGTTGGTCGCCTGAAGCCTGGAATATACCCATTGTGGGGCGTCACTTACTTTCGCTGGTGGGCCGCCGACCGTATGGTCGAGTCGGCACCGACTTACCTGTTGAGTGGTTCTTCGCTTTATCCCCTGTGGCTGCGCGCCCTGGGAGCAAAGATCGGTGAGGAAGTGATTATCGGCGGGGCCACAATGCGGGCCCACGACCTGCTGGAAATCGGTGACGGGGTCAGCGTCGGCAACGGCGTGAGCTTCGAGAACGCACGCGTCGAGCGGGGTCAGCTGCATCTGGGACGTATCGCCTTGCAGGACAATGCCTGTGTGGGTTCTTACGTGATCATGGAAGGCAATACCGCTATCGGTCCGTGGGGGCATCTTGAGGCGCAATCGGCCATGGCCGACGGCCGGCAGGTTCCGGCTGGGCGTATCTGGCAGGGCTCACCTGCGCGTGATGTCGGCGCGTTCGATACGCTCAGTCAGCCTGCGCGGCCCATGGCAAGTCGTGCGCGCTTGCGTGCAGAAAAACTGTTCTTTGCCCTCGGTATTCTGTCGGTTGCCACGCTGTTCTTCATTCCGGTCTTCCCTACTTTTTTCCTGATCGACTGGTTCGATACCCGGCACGTGTTGCCGTGGTTTGAGGGCAGCGGGGCAGCGGGGCAATTGGCTCGCTATTTCATACTCGCGTTTCCGGCCAGTGCGGTGCTGATCGTCGCGACTGTTCTGGCGTCTGCGGCATTGCGCTGGATCGTCTTTCCACGTCTCAAGCCGGGTCGCTATGCGGTACACAGCAATACCTACTGCGCCAAGTGGCTGATCAGCCAGATTCAGGAAGCGAGCCTCAACGTGCTGTCCGGCATCTACGCCACGGTGTATTCGCCCTTCTGGTATCGACTGTTGGGTGCGAAAGTAGGGCGCGACGCCGAGATTTCCAGCGCCCAGGGCGTCATTCCGGACATGCTGACCCTGGGTGATGAAACCTTTATCGCCGATGCGGTGATGCTGGGCGATGAGCGTATCGATGGCGGCTGGATGACCATGCAACCCACAGTCGTATCCAATCGCAGCTTTGTCGGCAACGGCGGTTACATTTCAGATGGCACGGTGCTGCCAGAAAACGTCCTGATCGGCGTCCACTCCTGTGCACCGGATAACAGCAAGATGGCCGATGGCGACACCTGGCTGGGCTCGCCGCCAATTCACCTGCCAGCCCGCGAGCAGGTAAGCGGTGCTCCGGAATCGCTGACCTTCAAGCCCTCGCCATTGCGTCGTCTGGCCCGAGGTCTGGTCGAAGGTGTACGCATCGTCACTCCGCACGCAGTGGTGATTGCGGTTGGCTATACGGTGATGCTTGACCTGATGCCACTCGCCGACCAAGAGCGCTGGGGTGCCGTGCTGGCTTACCTTGCCGTAATCGGCCTGGCTTACAGCGTGGGTAACTTTCTGTTGATTGCAGCCTTGAAGTGGCTGGTCATGGGGCGCTATCGCAAACGCGCGGACCCTATGTGGACGCCATTCGTATGGCTCTCGGAAGGCATCACCAGTCTCTATGAAGGCATGGCCGCACCAAACTTCATGCGCTACCTGCGCGGTACTCCGTGGCTGCCGCTGGCCTTCAACCTGCTCGGCTGCAAGATTGGCCGAGGGGTGTACATGGACACCACCGACATCACCGAATTCGACTGCGTCAGCATCGGCGCAGACAGCGAACTGAATGCCGGTGCCTGCCCGCAAACACACCTGTTTGAAGACCGGGTGATGAAAATCGACCACGTCATCATCGGCGAACGGGTGTACATGGGGCCACGCAGCGCCGTGCTCTACAGCGCCGTAGTCGGCAACGATGCGCACCTTGGCCCACTGACCCTGGTGATGAAAGGCGAACACATCCCCGCGTGCAGCCGCTGGGCCGGCTGCCCTGCGGCACCTGACAAAGCATGAGGCCCGGAGCGAGCTGGACATTTGATGAAAATGGCCAGCTTGCCCCTCCCAAGTCTTTCCCGAACCACGGTGTATTGCTGGTCAGTTGCGTCACCAGGCCTGGCTCTGCAAGAGATGACGCGAGAAACCGCATTCGGACCTGCGCGCGTATAGCCGTGGGGCAGTGGCTCGAATTGCCCCCGGACGCGATCACGTTCATCAGCGCTCCAGGTGTTGCACCGCGATTGATGATCGACGGCCTGCCGGAGCCCGGTTTTTCCATCAGCCACGAAGCTGGATTCTCTCTGGCTGCGGTCAATCTCAACGGAGCGGTGGGTGTGGACTTGATGCAGGTCCAGCCTGTACCGGACTGGCAGGTTGTTGCGCGGGATTATCTCGGGCCAGATGTAGGTGCGCGACTGCGGGATGTTTCCGAGACGATGCGCCCGGTCGCGTTTGCCAGGGCCTGGTGTGAGCGAGAAGCGTTTTTGAAACTGCATGGGCGTGAGTTGGGGGAGTGGGCAGAGGTGGGGCAGTTGGAGGGCGTGGGCATCGAGGTTGAATTGGGGACGAATGTGGTTGGGATGGTGGCTTTGAAATGGCCTCGATGTGTAGCTCAGAGCCGTCAGGTCGGGACTGTCAGCCGGTGCCGCGACTCAAAGCCCCGTTCACACATCAGTTTGATTTATTCAAAGGTTAGGTATACGTTACATTTCATCTGATTTGTTATGTATACAGAACATGGACTATTCCCTCATCACAACGCGTCTCGGCGAGCAGATTCGGCAGCGCCGCCTCAATCGAGGGCTTACGCAAGCCAGGCTCGCTGCGTTGGCAGCCGTCACACGGCAAAAGATAATCGCCGTAGAAAAAGGTGACCTCTCAGTAGGCATGACAGCCTATGCGCGCGTGCTCGGGGCGCTGGATTGTGAGCTCTCGGTCATACCCGCTGTCATGCCTACACTGGATGAAATTGAGGGAGTATTCGACTGATGATGACCACGCTGCAAGAGCTACTCCGCTATCGCCGAAGCAATCCGTCTGTTCTGTGCCCCCGACCAGGTACAGGACTCATTGGCCCAGCTATTCGCCATCGTGACCCTGAGCTGTATTGTCGGCAACGGCGACGCCCACCTGAAAAACTTCGGTTTGCTGTATTCCAACCCCACCCAACGAGATGCACGGCTCGCTCCAGCTTACGACATCGTCAACACCACGGCTTACATCCCCGAGGACGTGTTGGCACTGGATCTGCTCGGCAACAAGTCGCTATTCGCCTCGCGGCAGGGCCTACTGGATTTCGCCCAGATCTGTGATGTGACACGTCCAGAGGAGGTGATTTCCGGGCAACTTCAGGCACTGGAGCAAGTACTGGCGCGTTCGGTTGAGCTGAACGAGCGGGCGCCGGAGGTCATCGCTGCGGTCAGGCGATGTGCTGAGCCGTTTATGAAAACTTTTGGATAGCGAGCCGTTGGGCTTCGTGTCGCGACCTTTGGCAACTGCAATTCCAACAGACAGATGAATGCACGAATGTTCTAGACTCACCTCCTGACGTCAGCGATAACCAATCGCTTTCATCGATTCAGGTGTTTTATGCCTTCCACACACTGGATAGACCTCGCTCGCGACTTTGATACAGGCATCGAGACGCTGCACGCGCACTTTCAGGGGCATGCCTATGATCCCCATTGGCATGACAGCTATCTGGTGGGTGTTACCCGGCAAGGTGTGCAGCAATTCAATTGCCGCCGTCAGCGCCATGCCAGCACGCCCGGGCAGGTGTTCACACTGGAACCGGGGGAAATTCATGATGGCAATGCCCCGTGCGCCGAAGGGTTCACCTATCAGATGCTGTACCTGGACCCGCATTGGCTGAGCCGGGAGCTCAGTGGGTTGTTCGATCAGGCTCCCGACCAGCATCTGCCTTCTTTCGCCAACACCCTGCAAACCGAATCACGGCTGGCTCACGCGGTCACGTTCGCTTTCACGGCGCTGCATCAAAAAGAACTACGTATCGTTCGTCAAAGCGCGTTGGATGAATTACTGGCGCAGCTCATTGATCGGGTGCAATGGCGACGCATGACCGATCCCGATCCGCGCTTGCCGCAAGTGGCCTTGCGGGCGAGGGATTATCTGCACGCGCATCTGCATCAGGACGTGGGCATGAACGAGTTGGCAACTGTTTGTGGCGTTGACCGCTTTCGCCTGACTCGGGCGTTCAAGGCCGCCTTCGGCCTGCCGCCTCATGCATATCTGGTACAGCTGCGCCTGGCCAAGGCCCGTCGAATGCTGGCAGCCGGAATCTGGCCCGCTCAGGTGGCCAGCGATCTGGGCTTTGCTGACCAAAGCCATCTGGGCCGCTGGTTCATGCGCGCCTACGGACTGAGCCCGGCGGCCTATCGCTTGCGCTGCTCAAACCTTCCAGACTGATCCTGTGGTATGTCGCAGCATGGGCTTTTTCAGCCCTGGATTGCCGATCATGCTGCCTTTCATTCTGTTCGCCTTCGTCGCCTCGATTACCCCCGGCCCCACCAACATCCTTGTATTAAGCAACAGTGCCCGCTTCGGCTGGCGCGCCGTCGTACCGTTGATTCTGGGAGCCTGCACCGGCGCTGCACTGTTGGTGTTGCTCGTCGGCATGGGTGTCGGCCACTCACTGCTCGCGATCCCCAATGCTCAGCGCGTCATGGCATGGGTCGGCGTGCTGTGGCTGACCTGGCTGGCCTGGAAGACAGGTGCCAGCCCGACCGACTCAATCGAGCGGCAAAACAGCCTACCGATGGGCTTTATCGGTGGCGCAGCACTGCAATTAGTAAATCCCAAGACCTGGGTCATGGCGCTGGCGGTGGTCAGTGTATTCAGCCAGAGCAACCCGGTGTCTTACCTGGCGCTGGTGTTCTTTCTGATTTCCTTGCCCTGCCTCGGCAGCTGGGCGTTGATGGGCGCAGGCTCGACCCGCTGGCTCACATCGCCTTGGCGAGTGAAGTGCATGAATAGAGTGCTGGCGGTTTTGTTGCTGCTGGCGGCGTGGATCGGTTTTATGGACAGTGTCTGAACGTGTGCGGCATGGGTTGGCAGCAGGCACGCGAGGAGTCGGCTTCATTTCAAATCAAAGGCTGCTCTTGTCGAGCAACTCGACTATTTGCTTGTGACGTGAGTTTTGCTCTTTAACTTGCTGGTTTGCTCTGCGGTCGTCATCTCTTTTCACCACAGAGCGTGTATGGCGTCAGATTATTCCGGTGCTTGCGCGCCGCTGGTCCTGGACAGCTCAACAGGTCGGGCTGCCGCATTGAAGAAGGCCAGGTGATAGGCCAGGCCTACGAACACCGCACCGCCCACCGCGTTACCCAAAAATACCGGAACGAAGTTGTCGCCGAACTGCGCCCAGCTCAAGGCACCGGCAAAGATCGCTGCAGGAATGACGAACATATTGGCGACGATGTGCTGAAAGCCGATCGCGACGAATGCCATCACCGGAAACCACATGCCGACCACTTTACCGATCACGTCCTTGCTTGCGTAGCTGAGCCACACCGCCAGGCACACCAGCCAATTGCAGCCAATACCCGAGATGAATGCCTGTTCGAAGCTGGCCCCCACCTTGGCATTGGCGATGGCCACAGTCTTGGCCATGAATTGGCCTTCAGTCAGCCCCACCACATGGCCGAAACAATAGGCGACGAACAGCGCGCCGATAAGGTTGGCCAGCGTCACCAGTACCCAGTTGCGCACCAACTGACCCAGACCGATACGCCCGGCGAACAGCGCCATGGGCAGGCTCATCATGTTGCCGGTCAGCAACTCGCCACCGGCCAGCACCACCAGAATCAGCCCGACCGGAAACACCACAGCGCCAAGCAGATTGCCCAGCGACGCCCACTCGTGAGGGATCATGGTGCTGACATGAATATCGAGAAGAAACCCGAGGGCAATGAAAGCCCCTGCCAGAAAGCCCAGGATCATCAACGACGACAGGCCCAAGTGGGCTTTCTTGACGCCACTTTCGACGGCAATTTCAGCGATTTGCTGCGGGGTATTCAGAGACATGGTGGGCTCGTGCGTGGTCGTGGGCTGAGCGTGGGGAGTAGAAGCTCAAGCGGTGCGCGCATCTGTCGCACGGGGAAACAACGTTACGGAATGTTTCGAAGGATGGCTAATCGGATGTTTTGATCGGGTGATTGAGAGGGTCGATGACTGGGGAGGATGCTGTGGGGGGAGTGGGCTTATAGTTGTTTGGTTGGCAGGTTTGTAGTGGGTCAACTAAACCGGGAGTATCAGTTTTTTTGTGTTCGGGCTGGTTAGGGCCTGCCGTCAGGCAGGCCCTTGTTTTACCAGCTCGGTCTGGTAAATCGGTCTCCGTACAGGATCGCAAATTGATTCATTGCCACTTTCCAGTCGTGTGCCGCATGACCCCAGTTAGCGGTGATGTTGCGCAACCACGCAAATTGATTCATTGCCACTTTCCAGTCGTGTGCCGCATGACCCCAGTTAGCGGTGATGTTGCGCAACCCAAGCCATATCAGTTTCGTCGCGGCCTCATCGGTCGGGAAGTGCCCTCGAGTCTTGATGATCTTGCGTAACTGGGCATTGATGCTCTCGATGGCATTGGTCGTGTAAACCACTTTGCGGATGCCCGCCGGGAAAACAAAAAACGGTATAACCCGATCCCAAGCGCGACGCCATGCAGCAACCACAGTCGGATACTGCTTGCCCCAGGGGCCCGCTTCAAAGGCGTTAAGCTCTTGCTCAGCCACATCGGCATTGATCGCCTGGTAGATCGGCTTGAGTGCTTTGGCCAGTGCTCGACGTTTATCCCAAGCGGCATAGTCCAAGCTGTTGCGGATCAGATGCACGATGCAGGTTTGCAGCGTCGTGGCAGGAAAAACCGCCCCCAACGCCTCCGGTATTCCTTTGAGGCCATCCGTGACGGCGATCAGAACATCTTCAACGCCACGAGTCTTGAGGTCGTTGAACACCTTCATCCAAAACTTGGCACCCTCGGTGCTCTCGATCCATATACCCAGAATGTCGCGCGTGCCATCAGGTAATACCCCCAGCGCCAGATAAATAGCCTTGTTGCACACTAACCCCTCGTCCCGGATTTTGACCCGTAACGCATCGAAGAAGATCACCGGATACATCGGTTCCAAGGGTCGTTGCTGCCAAGCGCCCACCTCTTCCATGACCGCATCGGTGACTGAGCTGATGAAGTCATGGGACACGTCAGTTCCATACTGCTCAGACAGAAAAGCGCGGATCTCACGCACCGTCATGCCCCGGGCGTACATGGCAATTATCTTGTCGTCGAAGCCTGTAAAACGTCGTTCGTGCTTGGGAATCAGGATCGGGGCGAAGCTACCATCGCGGTCTCTGGGGATATCCAGGCGGAGCGGCCCGTCGTCGGTCAGAACCGTCTTGCTGCTTTTGCCATTGCGCTGATTGGTCGACTCCTCAGGGCGCTCCGCGCCCTGAGGGTAACCAAGGTGGTGACCCAGCTCGGCGCCTAGCGCACGCTCGATCAGAGCCTTCTTGAACAGTCTTGAATGGCTTCGGCGCTCATCGGGCCTTTAACAAACTGCTCGATCAGCTCTTGGGGAATCGAGGGCAACTCCCTCGCTGTTGCATTGGCGGACTTCTTTTTGGTCGGCATACATGCACCTCTAGCTACATGTTATGCCCGAACACAAAATTTCTGACAGTCTCTTTCACAGGGTCCCTCACTTCTGCGCACATCTGCCCTCGTATCAAACAGCCTCGCTCATCCTCTTCCAAAGGCTCCGAGCAAGCACGCAAAGCGTGCTTTTCTCGGAGACGGATTGGCATAGCGTTCAACTATTGTAAGGACTTCGCGACATCACTTCGCCGCGAGTTGTTGAGCCTGCTGCAACTGGTCGGGTGATATCTTATTCTCGCGTGCCTGTTTTACCAGGGCGTTGTTGGCAGTCGCCAGGCCAGCGCTGAGGGTTGAGATCTCCGTGACCAATGCGCCGATTTTGGATTTTTTGATTTCGGGATCCATATTCTGATCAGCCATGAGCGCCTGTAACTCCTGCTGTTTCTCCTCAATTTGTCGCTTAAGCTCGCGGATCATCTTGAGGGTTTTTTGCGTCTGGTCTGGTAAGCCGCTTGATTCGATATCGGCATTCGACTTTGCCTGTGGCTTCTTGTCGTCGGCAGATTTCTGAATACTCGCCTCAGACAATGAAACCTTTACCCCTTCGGCAGGAATTGCAGTTGTAGCTGCAGAAGACGACTCAAGCGATTCATCTGTGACGTCGGCACTGTCAGGCCTGGGCGCAGGGACGACCGTTGGCGTGTAGCTAAAATTGGAGAGCTGAGTGGTGATGTTCAACGTATATGCCTCATGAGATGTCCGCAGTACGCCATTGGTACGGAAATGTAGCAAAACGTATCATTTCTGAATTATCGGCCGATCCAACCAAATCTTTAGGTTTTTGGGGGGTGCCAATCGCTATTCAAGCGGAAACGCCAACGAAGTTCGCGACGGCTCGACATTGACGCCTGTGCTGCCCAATCGGCTGCGGCACAACGGCACTATTCCGGTAAATCGATTTGAATGGCGCGGGTGCCGATCTCTGCGCCGGTCTCGGCATCAATCACGACAGGCTTTACGTCAGTTCCGGTCTCGGCGTCTTTGAACCAGACCAGCTTGCCTTCTCCGCGGTGCTTCCGTCCCCAGGCAGCTATCGCAAAAAGCACCGGCCAATAGTCGCGCCCAGCCTCGGTTAGCACGTACTCATCACGCGGTGGGCGCTCTGAATAACGACGCTTTTCGAGTAGCTTTTCCTCTGTGAGGGTTTCGAGACGTTTAGTCAGCATGGTCGGGGCGATACCGAGGCTCTTCTTGAACTGATCAAAGCGCGTCAATCCTGAATTAGCATCTCGCAAAATCAACATCGACCAGGTGTCGCCCAGAACGGCCAGGCTACGCGCAATAGGGCAAGTGCCTTGAGTTGGGTCTTTAGTGTTCATATCATTTCCGTATTAACTCAATACTGAAACGATACTATCAGGTGTGCAGCCACGAGTCCAACAGGGTTTGGACTCGTGAAAAGTCATCCATTCGAGGCGTGGGGAGGGCAGAAATTCAATGGCTCCCGATCCCCAGGCTGAAGCGCGTCAGGATCGCAACACCGCGCCCCCAACGAACAGAGGTTTGAGCTGACAGGTAGGTGGGAAAAGATTTTTCACTGTCAGTATCATTTCGGTATTGACTAGGTACTGAATCGATACTATCGTTCATCCATCAGCCTCACCTCAGAAAACAGACGCGATCAGTGACGCTCAAATCGCTAAAAAACTGGGGCAGGGGGTCGGCATCAAAGTATGACGCAATCCCAAAAACCACCGACCGTGATCTTGCGGTCTGTTAAAACACGCCCACGAGAGTACTAAGATGAAAAAAACAGTTTTGGTTACCGGAGCATCGTCTGGCTTTGGATTGATTCTTGCCAATAGCCTTCACAAACAGGGCTATGAGGTGATCGGCACCAGCCGAGAGCCCCAAAAGCACGCAAGCAAAGTACCTTTCAAACTCTTGCAACTGAACATTGATGATGATGTTTCAATTGCGTCATTTGTCACAGACCTGTTCAAGCATATCAAGCGGCTCGACGTTCTCGTGAATAATGCTGGCTATATGGTCACGGGCATAGCGGAAGAGACCTCTATTGAACTGGGCCGCAAACAGTTGGAGACAAATTTCTGGGGCACCGTGAAGGTAACCAACGCTTTGCTTCCTTATTTTCGAGCACAGAAAGGAGGGAAGATCATCACGGTCAGTTCTATTGTAGGCCTGATCGGTCCTCCCAACCTTTCTTACTACACAGCTTCAAAGCACGCTGTCCAAGGCTATTTCAAGTCTCTGCGATTCGAGCTGGATCAATTTAACATCAAGGTCAGCATGGTTGAGCCGGTCTGGTTCAAAACGAATCTGGGCGCACATGCTGTATCGGCAGAAGGAACCCGAATTGCCGATTACAACAATTACAGAAGGAAGGTTGAAGCAACAACCCAAAAAGGTATTGATGCAGCAGAAAAGCCCGATGCTGTTATCAAAAAAATCAATAGCTTGATCGAAGCAAAGAATCCTAAATTCAGCAATCCTGTCGGCAAAATGACTGGAATGATTTTGTTCTTACAGAGTTACCTGCCCAGCATGTTTGAAGGCTCAATTCTTAAGAGCGTGAAAACAGCTTAAACTCTGACGTTTAAAAGCAAAACAAGTCTTTAGCCAGAAAATAAATTCACGTACGTGCTGATGGTGGTTAATGTTTGGCAACGGCCAGGTGATCAGTCACGTCTCCAGTATGGGTTTTAAAATGAAATACTACTTTTGCAAGTTCGTACCGCCGCGCGCTGATTTTCTGAGCACCTTGTCTCCCGAAGAAAAAAGCTTGATGCAGTTGCACGGTGACTATTTGAACGCTCTTCTCGAAAAAGGAGTGATCGTCGCCCACGGGCCTGTACTTGAACCCCCGATAGGATACGGAATGTCTCTTTTTCAAATCGGAGAAGACGTTGAAATTGCTTCCTTTACCTCTGAGGACCCGATTGTGAAAAATGGTGTCGGCCATTATGAACATTATGCAATGCCACATTTGAAATACCGTGACCAAGAAAAAACGTCCGACTGAACTGCGTCACCGAGCAGGTGCAGGGGTTTCTCCCATAGGGCTTCAGCCAGTCTGAACGTTCTTCGTATCTAAAGGAATGCTGGAGCTTGACCCAAGATTTCCTTATACAACATTTAAGAAGGCGTCTAAAAAGGGACTGGCAGATAGCTATGGAACCAGATACGAGTTGAACAGCGGCCTGTAGGGGGGTGTTCCATCCCTACAGGCCACGAAATCGTCAACCGTTACGTTGCGTGATGGCGGACTCAATCCAGTTCGCGAGATTCGCCGAGATGTCATTGTAAGCATCAGAAGATTTAGGGTTGAAAACCAGAGGTTTCACTACCTTGTCACCTGTCTTGAAAGTGTATAGGTCGAAAGGGTTCGCACCTTGGCTGGACGTTCCTTTATTGGGGCACGAGAGGTTGTGAATATAGACGCCAAGCAAAGCTTTACCTTCTTCCCAAGCTTTTTTGATCTCGTACTGAACCCAAGGACGCTTGGACGTATCGCTACCTATGAGCACTACGACACAGGACTTCCCGCTCATGTTTTCTTCGATCCAAGCCTTGATCGCGGCGTCACCCTTCTTCTTAACTTCCTCCCAAGTGTTGGCGGTAACCGCTGCGTTGCCTTCAATGACCCCCATGTTGCGGATCTGCTGGACACGCATGACATCGTTGTCGAAATGGAAGCTGTAGAACACCTTACGTTTTGCCATGTTTATTTCCCTAGGCGGTTAAGAATTGCGACGATTTTGATAATAATTTCTTTGCGTTTGATCTGTGGGTCGCAGATCTCTTCGATCAGTGGGCGCATCCACTCAACACCTTGGAAGAGCTCATCTCTTGCGGAAATCATTTGCCAGACTGATTGAGCCGCGAATCCTGTGGCGCCAACCGGAATGATGACGCACCCCTTGTCTATGGCGATCTGCGCCTCCCTGATTACGCCGCCTGCTTCAATGATCTTGCCTTCTGCGCTTCGCTTGTTGCCAAACACAAAAATGGCAATGCCGGTCAGCCCGATCATGCGTTGGCGGTATTGCTCCCAGAGCTGTTGCAAGTCTGCAGCCTTCGTCGCCACCTGCGGAAAAGGCCGCATGATCAACTGGTCTTCAGAGAATTTCTCAGGATTGGCGTAGATCGCTTCCAGCGCACCGTTGATTACTGCGCTACCCACGCCCCAGCCGAAACCATTTACAACGCGTAGGTTATTCTTGACCAGAGAGGCGGAGAGGGTATGGATGAATTCCTGAGCTTCCTGCTGACCCCATTCGCCGAAATCTTCGGCACTGCCAGATATGAACACCGTCTTCTTCAGGAAGCGGCTTTCGATTTCCTGCAAAATGACAGGCACGTCCTCATAATTGTCGATAAGCAATGACTGAATACCGTAACGCTTCAGGTCGTCGATACGCAGATCCTGTTTGCGGCGCTTGTAGGCCTTGACTTCATCATCGTCTTTGGGGGCGATCGGTTCCCGGCGGACAAAGCAGTAGTGGTTGCGTTTGGTAGTGGTGTGGAGGCGGCTAAGCACGTAGTCCAGATTCGGATCAGTAAAGCTGAAGCCGATAAACAGGAAAGTCTTGGAGACAAGGTCACCACTCAACGCCGTAACAAAGGCCTCATGCGTGCGGTAGTAACGCTCGTACTGTTCTTTGTAGAGAACGGCGTCGTTCGGGTGATGGGCGTCACCGTGCATCTTGTACACCACCGCATCTCGCTTCGGCCGGGTCGTGTTGAGTTGCGCAACGCTGTGCTTGACGTCCGGAACCTTAAAGGTGCGTTTCAACGCATCTTCGACAAGAGTGTCGTAATTCGTTGTCCAGTACGTGCGAATTGGCAAGCGGGCCAGGATCTCATGGGTCGTCGATGGTTCAGCCTGTTCGGAAAACTCTTCCAGGATTTTTCGAGAAAGCTTCGCTGGGCCTTTGAGTTTGTTCACGTGAAATTGCGCTAGAGAAATCAGGTCGTCCTCTTGCTCGATCTTCAGATCCAGCTCGTCCGCGATGTCTCTCAGTAACTCTTTCCAATCAACAAAACCGGCACCCTTTGACATGCCCGCGCCAGCAAAGACCGCAGCATTATCCTCACTTAAATCTTTGACAAATTCTTTGATAAACGAATTGATTTCGCCAGAGAAGGCCATTTCACGTCCTTAACGTCGATCACCTTGAAAGCCCTGCTCGCGGCCAGCTTCGCCTCAGACTGTCAGTCTGCGAGCACAACATGCTGTCTAAAACTTTGTCAGGAATTGTTCACCGTGACTGCCCGCGCTCACGTGGCGTGTCTACGAGCAAGGCTTTGGTCAATGTTTAGCCTTGATGGGATCCAATTCATGATTGCGGAATGTACTCGCAATAATGTCGAAAGGCTACTGTTGGAATGTCGAGCTTCATCGTCTGGCGCTGTAATTGAATATCGATCGAAGCCTATTCCCATCATCCGGGCAGGGGGGGAGTAGCCTAAATCACGCCTTAGCAGACGCAGCCTTCAATCGTGCGCACGCTTACAATAATCCACGAAGTGGTGCTGGCCGATCACTCCAAAAATAGAACACGCCATTCGTTTCAGGGCTTCGATGCGCAGAAGCATGGTGCCATAGGGCTCGACAATATCTACCACTACGCTGAAGTAGAAAGGCCCGACACACCTTAAGCGTTCGCGGGGAGGTCCGCAGGCCTCCTCACATTGCTCGGAATGTACGTCCCCATTCCAGCATGCTCAAATTTCCAAAGGAGTAGGAGTGCAGTGGTCAACTTTTTCCGGACACCTCAATCGGTGATCGTCAGGCCGCATCGACTCTACGATCGGGCAAAGCACCTTTTAGTGGCGGTCTTGGAATCCAAGCCGTCGGGATTGCTTCATCAGTTTGCCAGGCTTTGAGCGCATTCAGATGCCCGGGAACTGACTCCAAGCGGCGCCGAACTTCCAGGTTTATGAGTTGTTCAACTTGGGCATGGTCGTTGAGTAAACCCAAGGGTGGGAACAGAGAAGGAACTGTGGCCTCAGCAATGGATTACAAGTCTATGCGAGCGCGCTGACAAAGATCGCATCGTTTTCAAATCTGAGGAATCGCTGACTAGAGCCTAGGAAAACCTCGAAGACGCAGGAAGTAGGGCGAGGAACTCGATGATTTGGTTGGATTCTGGTAATTCGAGGCAAACCACGGTTTTTACTCACTGGTGACACCGGGCGTGGCAGTTACAAATAGATACAATTTAACATAATATACATTATGCGTACCTATACATACGTCCTTTGTGAGCCCTGGCCACCAGATTTGAAGCCCGAGAACTGCCTCCTGGCTATTCAACAACGTGAACATCGAAGCCCCTCACACTTCAGTATCCGACTCAATCGCAGCGTGAGCTTCAACACATCGTGATCGCCAGCTTGAGACGATCAATGACGGACCGAGCCATTGCGCGCGGATGACATCGAATCAGCAACCCAAGTCACCACTCGAACTCAAAGCGTTTTACGGTAAAGTGTCCGCGATGGTACCAGCGCCCGCTAGACCTGAAATCAAGGACTGATGATGAAACGGACAATAGCGATTTTAATTGCCTGTATAAGCTCACCAGCATGGGCTGTAGATCCCACGACCCTGCCAATGGTCGTGCAGATGCAAAAAGCTGCCAATGCAGCGACATGCGAGTCATACAAAGGCGACACATCGCCGCTGGGCAAGGCTGTAAACAAACAGTGCCGAAACCGAGCCAAAGCTGAGTTTGAAGGCATGCAAGATGAAAAGCCGCTAAGGGACTGCATCAAGCCAGGCAACGTTATAGACGATGATGTACGCAAGTGTATGAAAGGCATTTAACAGCTCTGCCAATACCCGCCCTGTAGCCTGATGAGCTAATAGGTGATAAATATGACAGTGCCGAGGCTTGGAACGGCAACCCTCGCCTGTTTATACTTATACAATGGGCACACTCTCATATAACTCAACTAAACAGACATTTAGTTGAGTTATATGAACAACCCGATCACGCCTGATCCTCCACGCCTCCGTTCGCTTTGCCAACTGATCTGAGCGAACTGTCAGACAGCCGCAAGGCAGCCTACCGCCACACAGGCACAATCACCCCGGCCCAAGCATACGGGCACTCAAGCTGTTGCCTGCACCCAGCCATATAAATTCGCACTCTGGTCATGAAAGCTTCATTAAATTCCAATGGCGTTGTCATACGTAACGTCACTTACAAACTCCCACAATTAGCATGACCAAGCTGAACTCCAGCTGTCTGTCTGCGATTACCTAAATGAAAGCTGAACACCACATTAATAATTCTACATATTGTCATGACGACATTGTTATCCCCATATAACCCGCCCTACCCTATGGCTCACAAGCGCTGCAATGCGCCACAAAAAACCAACGGCGTCTGGACAATATTTTGATGTTTGAGCCCCTATCTTCGCGACACTTGCTTTCGTCAGCAGGCCGTTTCTGGTGTCCAGCGAATGTGCCCATACACATTGCGCCACTTGCAGCCGCTACCGGTATTCCCGTCTTGGCAGCTCGCCGTTGATGCACGTCTATGTTTATGCCCCCGTGTCATGCGTTTTTTTCTGTGTTGGCTATATTGGCTATGAAACGTAAATTGGAAAAATATCTATGAGCCAGGCTTTTCTTGCTTTTTCACGGCCTTCCATAGGCGATGAAGAAGTTGCTGCGGTGACTCGTGTGCTGCGTTCCGGGTGGGTCACAACCGGGCCGGAATGTCAGAAGCTTGAGGAGCAATTTGCGGTGCGGGTTGGCGCGCAACATGCGGTTGCGTTGTCGTCTGCTACCGGGGCGATGCATGTTGCGCTACTGGCACTGGGTGTGGGGCCTGGCGATGAAGTGATTACGCCTTCGCAGACCTGGGTGTCGACGGCCAACATGATTTGCCTGCTGGGGGCCACTCCGGTTTTTGTAGACGTCGACCGTGGCACTCTGATGAGCAGCGCAGCGCTGATAGAGCAAGCCATCACGCCACGAACCAAAGCGATCGTGCCGGTGCATTACGCTGGCGCCGCATTCGATCTTGATCCGCTTTATGCGCTGGCAAATCGGCACGGCATTACTGTGATAGAAGACGCTGCCCATGCGACCGGAACCGCTTACAAGGGTCGTCCGGTCGGCAATCAGGGCACCGCGATATTTTCATTTCACGCGATCAAGAACATGACCTGTGCCGAAGGTGCAATGTTCGTCACCGACAACGCGCAACTGGCTGATCGGGTGCGCCAACTTAAATTCCATGGTCTGGGTGTCGACGCCTACGACCGACTGACGCTGGGTCGCAAACCACAGGCAGAAGTCATGGAGCCAGGCTTCAAATACAACCTGGCCGACCTGAATGCGAGTATTGCCCTGGTGCAGTTGCAACGCCTTGACGCAATCAATGCAAAGCGTCAGGCGCTCGCCAGCCACTATCTCGAACGGCTGGCCGCGAGCCCGGTCCTTCCCCTCGCCCTGCCCCGCTACGCCCAGCACCACGCCTGGCATCTGTTCATTCTGCGCATTGACCCCGAGCGCTGCGGGCTGGATCGCGACGCGTTCATGAAGGCCTTGCAGGCTCAAAACATCGGCACCGGCATCCACTTCATTGCGACTCACCTGCACAGCTATTACCGCAAGCGTTTCCCTGACGTCTGCCTGCCAGACACCGAATGGAACTCATCAAGGCTTTGCTCTATCCCCCTGTTCCCTGACATGACGCTGGATGATGTCGAGCGGGTTGTCAGTGCCATTGAATCGACCGTGGAATCCAGCCATTGAGACCC
The DNA here is from genome assembly GCF_001466905.1 of Pseudomonas sp. ICMP 3272. Classification (NCBI taxonomy): domain Bacteria; kingdom Pseudomonadati; phylum Pseudomonadota; class Gammaproteobacteria; order Pseudomonadales; family Pseudomonadaceae; genus Pseudomonas; species Pseudomonas sp. ICMP 3272. Next base: position 124,593 of record NZ_LKEK01000086.1, on the reverse strand, counting down.
TACCCAATCAAGTTTGTGTCGATTGTCATCCCTGTCTACAACGAGCGCCAGAGCTTGCCCGAGTTGCTACGGCGTACTGACGCGGCCTGTAAACAATTGAATCACCGCTTCGAAATCGTGCTGGTGGATGACGGTAGTCGTGATGAATCGGCAGAGATTCTTCAACAGGCCGCACATCAGCCTGGCAGCCCCTTCGTTGCGGTGATTCTGAATCGTAACTACGGTCAGCACGCAGCGATCATGGCCGGTTTCGAGCAGTGCAAAGGTGATGTGGTGATCACCCTCGACGCTGATCTGCAGAATCCTCCCGAGGAAATTCCCCGGCTGGTGGCGCTTGCAGAGCAGGGATATGACGTTGTCGGCACAGTGCGCAGCAATCGTCAGGACTCTGCCTGGCGACGTTGGCCATCCAAGCTCATCAACCTGGCAGTACAGCGCTCCACAGGCGTGGCCATGAACGATTACGGCTGCATGCTGCGCGCGTACCGGCGCACGATTGTCGATGCAATGCTGGCCTGCCGCGAGCGCAGCACTTTCATTCCGATTCTGGCCAACAGTTTCGCGCGGCACACGACCGAGGTATTGGTCGATCACGCCGAACGTGAACATGGCGACTCGAAATACAGCCCCATGCGCCTGGTCAACCTCATGTTTGACCTGATCACCTGCATGACCACTACGCCCTTGCGCCTGCTCAGCATTATCGGCTTCAGCATGGCACTGCTCGGCGTGCTGTTCGCTGCGGTACTGATCGTTCTGCGCCTGATCTTCGGTGCGTCATGGGCCGGTGATGGCACGTTCGTGCTGTTTGCGGTGCTGTTCGTATTCACCGGGGGGCAGTTCATCGGCATGGGATTGCTGGGTGAATACCTGGGCCGAATGTACAGCGATGTCCGTGCGCGTCCGCGCTTCTTCATCGAAAAAGTCGTGCGCAGCTCGTCCGAAGTTGCCAGCGAAAGCGTTGATTCCTCTGTAACTCCCTATATGAACAAGGTTGCGCCATGAGCCCTAAAGCTGTCGTTTTCGCTTATCACGATATTGGCTGTGTCGGCCTGCAAGCGCTGTTGGGCGCAGGTTATGAAATTGCTGCAGTTTTCACTCACGCCGACGACCCCAAGGAAAAAACCTTCTTCGGTTCCGTGGCGCAGCTGTGTGCGCGACACGGCATTCCCGTGCATGCTCCTGAGGACCCTAACCACCCTTTGTGGGTGGAGCGCATCGGCAAATTGGCCCCTGACTTCATCTTTTCCTTCTATTACCGCCAGTTGCTCGGTGAGCCTCTACTGGCGTGTGCCAGCAAGGGCGCATTGAATCTGCATGGCTCGCTGTTACCACGCTACCGCGGACGAGCGCCGGCAAACTGGGTGCTGGTCAACGGTGAGAGCGAAACCGGCGTGACCTTGCATCAGATGGTCAAGCGCGCCGATGCAGGGCCGATAGTTGCTCAGCAACGCGTCTCGATCAGTTCCACCGATACAGCCTTGACGCTCCACGGCAAACTGCGTGAAGCCGCCGCTGACCTGCTTAGTGAAACGCTACCCCTGCTTGCCCTCGGGCAACTTTCAGGCACGCCGCAGGACGAATCCCTTGCAACCTGTTTCGGTCGCCGCACCCCGGCCGACGGTTTGATCGACTGGTCGCTTCCGGCCACGCAACTGTACAACCTGATACGGGCAGTCACGCAGCCCTACCCCGGCGCATTCTGCCCGGTAGGCGAGAACAAGTTGATTGTCTGGGCCGCCAGTGCCGAGGCAGGCAATAACGGCGAAGCACCTGGCACGGTCATCAGCCACGACCCGTTGCGTATCGCCTGCGGTGAGGGTTCGTTGGTGATCAACGCAGGACAGCGCGGCGACACCGGCTTGTACCTCAGTGGCGCACAGCTGGCCCGCGAGTTCGGTCTGGTGGAAGGCTCGCAACTGCTCGATACAGAAAAGCGCCGCCCGGCCCGCCGTACACGCGTGCTGATCCTCGGCGTCAACGGTTTCATCGGCAATCATCTGTCGGAGCGTCTGCTGCAGGACGATCGTTACGAAATCTACGGCATGGACATCGGTTCAGACGCTATCGAGCGCCTGCGAACCAAGCCGAACTTTCACTTCATCGAAGGCGACATCAGCATCCACACCGAGTGGATCGAGTATCACATCAAGAAATGCGATGTAGTGCTGCCATTGGTGGCCATCGCTACACCGATTGAATACACCCGCAACCCACTGCGGGTGTTCGAGCTGGATTTCGAAGAAAACCTGAAGATCGTCCGTTACTGCGTGAAGTACAACAAGCGGGTGATTTTCCCGTCAACGTCAGAAGTCTATGGCATGTGCCAGGACGCGAGCTTCAACGAAGACACATCGAACCTTATCGTTGGCCCGATCAACAAGCAGCGCTGGATCTACTCGGTGTCCAAGCAACTGCTGGACCGCGTGATCTGGGCTTATGGTCAGAAAGGCCTGCAATTCACCCTGTTTCGCCCGTTCAACTGGATGGGCCCACGCCTGGACCGACTGGACTCGGCGCGTATCGGCAGTTCGCGGGCCATCACCCAACTGATTTTGCACCTGGTGGAAGGTACGCCGATTCGGCTGGTGGATGGCGGAGCCCAGAAGCGCTGTTTCACCGATGTCGTCGACGGCATCGAGGCGCTGGCGCGGATTATCGAAAATCGCGATGGGCGCTGTAATGGTCAGATCATCAACATCGGCAACCCCGACAATGAGGCCAGCATTCGCCAATTGGGTGAAGAGCTGCTGCGCCAGTTCGAAGCGCACCCGTTGCGCGACAACTTCCCGCCATTCGCAGGCTTTCGCGAAGTAGAAAGCCAGTCCTTTTATGGCAAGGGTTATCAGGATGTCAGCCATCGCAAACCGAGCATCGACAACGCCCGACAGTTGATTGGCTGGACACCAGGTATCGAGCTGAGCGAAACGATTGGCAAAACCCTGGACTTCTTCCTTCGCGAAGCCATGGCTGAAAAGGCGGATATGCGCTGATGCAGGCAGGCTTAAGAATCGATGTCGACACGTATAGGGGCACCCGTGAAGGCGTGCCCAGATTGCTGGACATACTCGATGAAGCTGAGGTCAAGGCGACGTTCTTTTTCAGTGTCGGCCCCGACAACATGGGACGTCACCTGTGGCGTCTCGCACGGCCGACGTTTTTCTGGAAGATGCTTCGCTCCAGAGCCGCGAGCCTGTATGGCTGGGATATTTTGCTGGCGGGTACGGCGTGGCCGGGCAAGCCGATCGGGCGTGACCTCGGTCCGTTGATGCGTCGTGCTCTGGATGCAGGCCATGAGGTCGGCCTGCATGCGTGGGATCACCATGGCTGGCAAGCCAATGCCGGACGCTGGAACGATCGCCAGTTGACCGCACAGATACACCGTGGGGTCGACTGCCTGAGCGACATTTTAGGCAACCCGGTGATCTGCTCCGCAGCAGCAGGCTGGCGTGCCGACCAGCACGTCGTGCAGGCCAAGCAGGCGTTTGGTTTCCGCTACAACAGCGACTGTCGCGGTGCCACCCTGTTTCGCCCGTTACTGGCTGATGGCAGCCCCGGCACGCCACAGATTCCAGTGGACTTGCCGACCTTCGATGAGATCGTCGGCCCGCAACTCCAGCCGGGGGCCTTCAACGACTACATTCTCAACCGCTTCGCTGCGCGGCGGCTCAACGTTTATACCATTCATGCTGAAGTGGAGGGCATTGTCATGGCAGACGGTTTCAGGCAGCTGTTACAGCAGGCCAACGCCCGGGAAATCGAGTTCAAACCGCTGGGCCGGCTGCTGCCGGAAGCCATCGAGCAACTGCCTTGCGGGCAAGTTGTTCGCGGTCACCTGCCCGGTCGCGAAGGCTGGCTGGGGGTGCAACAGTGATGCACTCCAGATACCGTGATGGCGCACTCCTGTTAGCGGCATTCTTACTGGCCTACCTGCTGCCGCTGGGTTTCCATGGTTTGTGGATTCCCGATGAAACCCGCTATGCCCAGATCAGCCAGGAAATGCTTCACAGCGGCAACTGGATCGCGCCGCACTTCATGGGCTTGCGTTACTTTGAAAAACCGGCTGCCGGTTACTGGCTGATTGCCTTGGGCCAGGCGGTGTTTGGCGAGAACCTGTTCGGCGTGCGCATTGCTTCGGCGATAAGCACCGGTTTAAGTGTCTTGCTGGCCTACCTGCTGGCGGGAAAGATCTGGCGCGACCCGCGCAAAAGCTTCGCCAGCGCACTGCTGTTCATGAGTTTCGGTTTCGTCGCCGGCCAGGCCGGTTACAGCAATCTCGACCCGCAATTCACCCTCTGGACAAACTTGACGCTGGTAGCGTTCTGGTACGCAGTGCACAGCATCGGCCGAGCCCGCCTGCTAGCCTGGGCGGTGGTCGGCGTAGCCTGCGGCATGGGGTTCATGACCAAGGGCTTTCTCGCCTGGGCGTTGCCGGTCATCATCACCCTGCCCTACATGCTATGGCAAAGACGCCTGACCGAACTGCTCAGGTTCGGCCCGCTTGCGGTGGTGATTGCCATTGCGGTCTGTCTGCCGTGGGCGCTGGCGGTACACCAGCAAGAGCCCGACTACTGGCGTTACTTTTTCTGGCACGAGCACATTCGCCGGTTTGCCGGGGACAATGCGCAGCATGCCCAACCCTGGTGGTTCTACCTGCCTCTGCTGATCGCGGCCTGCCTGCCTTGGGCGCTGCTGCTGCCCGTGACATTGAAGCAAGCCTGGCAACAGAAAAGCAGGCCCGATACCGCCTTTCTGCTGCTATGGCTGGTCCTGCCGCTGGCATTTCTGAGCCTGAGCAAAGGCAAGTTGCCGACCTACATACTGCCTTGCCTGCTGCCGCTGGCATTGCTCATGGCTGACGCTCTGGTCGAACGTCTCAATCAAGGCCGTGGCACGGCGTTGCGTGTTAACGGAATAGTTAACGCAGCATTGACCTTGCTCGGGCTTTCAGCGCTGATCTACGTGCAGTTGAAACAGCCCGTGTACGAAAACGAACCGATGCACTTGTTGCTGGCGGTCATCGTACTTACCGGATGGACGCTCACCAACGCCCTGCAAGGCATCCGCCCTTTGACCTTCTGGGCTCTGCCAGCGGTGGGAAGCTGGCTACTGATCGTATTGCTGCCTGCGGCACTACCAAACGACGTGGTGTACAACAAGACTCCCGACCAGTTTGTCGCCAGGCATCAAACGGAGCTGGCAGCCTGTACACATTTGCTGAGCAATGATCTGGGCGCTGCTTCTGCCATGTCGTGGCGCCTGAAACGACCGGACATCGCGCTTTTCAATACTTGGGGCGAGCTTGAATACGGCCTGGGTTATCCGGATGTACAGGGCCGCCAAGTCCGTCTGCAGGACATCGACGCCTGGATTACAAAAGCCCGAAGCGAAGGCAGGGTCGGCGTGATCATGCGTGGCAAGAGTGATGATGAGCTGGAGGAGCTTGAAATGCTTCCCAAGGACGGCCAGCGTTACGACGAAGGCAACCTGGCCATCCTCATTTATGAGAAGTCAGCGCTATGACCTGGCTGATGCTCCTGAGCGCATGCCTGCTGACGTGCCTGGGCCAAATCGCACAAAAGTACGCAGTGGAAGGCTGGCGCGGGAGATTTCCCGGCGTATGGGCTGCCCTGCGTTCGATATGGCTGTGGCTGGCGATTGCCTGCCTCGGGCTGGGTCTGCTGCTCTGGCTGTTGGTGCTGCAACGCATCGATGTAGGCATCGCGTACCCCATGCTGGGCTTCAACTTCGTGCTGATCACCCTGGCGGGGCGCTATGTTTTCAAAGAGCCGGTTGACCCACAGCACTGGCTTGGTATCGCGCTGATCCTTGTCGGCGTGTTTCAGCTGGGACGCCAGGCATGACCCGCCGTAGCGCAACGATGTACGCCATGACCAGTGTTGTGCTGGTCAGTTCGGCGCAATTGGGCATGCGCTGGGGCATGAGCCGCATGCCCTCGCCTGAGCAATGGCTCGACCTGCAGGATATCGGGCAGGTTCAGTCCAGTGCCGTCGCCGTCATCTGCGCCTCGATCACAGCCTATGCACTCTCCATGCTTTTCTGGCTGCTGGCGCTACGTGATTTGCCCCTCAGCCGTGCCTATTCGCTCCTCAGTATCAGCTATGCACTGGTTTATACGCTGGCTGCAACCCTGCCATTTTTCCATGAGACGTTCACGGTATCGAAAACTGTGGGTGTCACGCTGATCGTGGCAGGTGTCTTGACCATCAACCTGCGGCGCATCTCCAGCCCGTCACTTCAGGATCTTCCCCATGAGAATCAGCGTTTTCGGTAGCGGATATGTAGGTCTGGTACAAGCGACCGTACTTGCCGAAGTCGGCCATGATGTTGTCTGTATGGACATTGACCAGGCCAAAATCGATCAACTGCGTCAGGGTCAGGTACACATTTACGAGCCTGGACTGGCCAATCTCGTACGTGACAACCTGGACCATGAACGCCTGCACTTCACCACCGACGAGCGACTGGCGGTGGAGCATGCCGAGGTGCTTTTCATCGCGGTCGGCACGCCTTCCCGAGCAGATGGCTCGGCCGATCTCGGCGGGTTTTTCGCGGTGGGCGAAGCCATTGCCCGGCATCGCTGCGAGCCGCTGATCATCGTCGAGAAGTCCACCGTGCCGGTCGGCAGTGGCGACGCCTTGCGCAGCCATATCGACAAGGCATTGCGTCAGGCCGGTCGGCTGTTGCAGTTCGATATAGTGTCCAACCCCGAGTTTCTCAAGGAGGGCTCGGCGGTCAACGATTGCCGGCGCCCGGACCGGATTGTCATCGGCTGCGAAAATGAGGCGGTACGCAAAGTCATGCGCGAGCTGTATGCGCCGTTCAACCGCAATCATGACCGGATCATGTTCATGGACCTGCGCAGCGCCGAACTGACCAAGTATGCCGCCAACTGCATGCTGGCGACCAAAATCAGCTTTATCAACCAGATCGCCGAGCTGGCAGAACATCTGGGCGCAGACGTCGAGTCCGTAAGGTTGGGCATCGGTGCCGACTCACGCATTGGTTACGACTTCATCTACCCTGGTTGCGGCTATGGCGGCTCATGCTTCGGCAAGGACATTCGCGCCCTGATTCACAGCGCCAGAGAGGCGCATTGCTCCAACGACCTGCTGTCTGTGGTCGAGGCAATTAACGAGCGGCAGAAGGGTAAGCTGTTCGAACGGGTCAATGCGTTCTACCAGGGCGACTTGCGCGGCAAGACGTTTGCTTTATGGGGGCTGGCGTTCAAACCCAATACCGACGATATGCGCGACGCTCCCAGCCGCGTGCTCATGGAAGCTCTGTGGGAAGCCGGTGCCAGTGTGCGGGCATTCGACCCCGAGGCCATGCAGGAAACCCAGCGTATCTATGGTCATCGCAAGGACCTGATTCTCATGGGAACACCTGAGTCCGCGCTCAACGATGCCGATGCGCTGATCATCTGCACCGAATGGCAGCAGTTCAAAGCCCCGGATTTCGATCTGATACAGCAGCGGCTGAATGCGCCGATCATCTTCGACGGCCGGAATCTGTATGACACTGAACGGCTTGCAAAACGCGGCTTTCACTACTTCCCCATCGGTCGTGGTGAATCGTGCGATCTGCCGATCCCGCAGAAGCAGTGGATACCGCATGATCAAGTGGCGAGCAGTCAGGCCGTATAACAAACCTGCGACGCTCGCCGTGCAGAGTGGCTGTCAGTGACTGACAGCCACTCCCAGCGGTGCCTGACTGACGAAATAGTAGATACGATCCCCGACCTTTACGCTGTCAACAATCCGCAGGGGTGGTTCGGGTGGCTGCATGCTTTCCATCACAGCGACATTGCCGTCAGCGCTGGCAAGAAAACCAGTCAATTCAGCGTTGTCAGTGAGTGTTTTCAGCAGGCTCTGACTATAGAACACGCTGGCCCCCGCCAGCCGTTCGCTGGGCTGGAACAAGGCAACCTGCCGTCCCTGCACCTGCAGGGTATGGACTTTGTCGGTCAGCGGCAGAAATGACAACTGCCTGTCGGCTTGTGGCGCGAGCCATAGGGCTGCACTTAGATAGCTCGCTACAACCAGCACAACGCCTGCGGCCATGAGCGCCTTTCCATTTCTCATGATGGACGCCGCAAAAAATGAGCGCCCCGACCGAGCCTGCAATCGCTCACCCAGAACAAAAGCATATTCCGCAGCAATCACTGCCGCCGCAGGTGCCAGCGACATCAGATAAACCATGCGTTTACTGGAGGCCAGCGACAACAACAGGAACTGCGCGCCCAGCCACAGGGCGAAGAACAGCAGATAACGATTGGCCATTAACTGCTTTCGAAAATGCCACAGCCCCAGATAAACCAGGATATTCCACGGCAAGAATGCCTCAGGCAGTTTTGTCAGGTAGTAATAGGCAGGTTCGTAATGACCCGCCTCTTCGAAAGAACCACTGAAGCGTCCAACGCTGTTGGTCCACAGCACGTCCTTCACTGACTGCATGCCACCCTGTCCGTACAGGAAACACAGCCACACGAGCAGCGGAATCAGGGCCACAAGGGTGAGCATTGCCGGGCGCAACCAGTGAGCAATAACAATGCGTTTGTTCTGCACTGACTCGCAAACAAGCCAGGCGAAAATCACCACGCCCGGCATTGCCAGCCCCAGCACGCCCTTGCTCAGGGTCGCCAGTGTGATACCCAGCATGAACAGCAACCAGGGCCCTGTAGAGAGCCCATCACTACGCAGGCGATTACTGGCATGGAAGAATGCCAGCAAGGCGGTGGTTACCCCCAACGCCAGCAAGGCATCCTCGCCCACTTGCCGCGAATTGCTCCAGAAGCTGGCCTGGGTCGCCAGCATGAAAGCAGCCACCCAGGCCACGGATGCCGGCCGCCCGAAACGTCGCAGCATGCTGTAAAGCAGCAACACGCTAAGCAGACCCGCGCAGGCAGAAGCCAGTCTTACCGCCCATGGGGCAGGACCGAACACCCGAATAGCCGCCGCATCCAGCCACACACTCATCGGCGGCTTTTCCAGAAAAGGCTGGTCGTTCAGTTTCGGCGTAATCCAGTTGCCACTCAGGTGCATTTCCATGGCAATGCCAGCCACGCGTGGCTCCGTCGAATTTTGCAACTGGTGATTTCCCAGTGCGAGAAAAAACAGCAAGACACCCAGCAGTAACAGCAACGGCGAACGCACACGAGAAGTCATCAAGGGAGATACCGGTTTGACGAGAAAGAGGATACCGACAGGCAACAGGACGACAAATTATAAACAGTGAGTTGTTGAATAATTGTTGAACAGCTCTTAAACATTTTTTTCACGCCTGCGCAACCAAATACTCACCCTTGTGTATAAATAATTGGCTAACACTAATTAATAGAGCGTGCAGGATGCACTGTCTTTCCGCGTGTGTTTATGATTACAGAAATTTGACAACGCGAAAAACTCATCTAACTTTCATGCCGCAGCAGTAGACGCTGATGCTCAACATTTCACCCTGAAATTTCAGATTTTTCCCGTCCAAGGAATTGACAAATGCGGATTTATTCAACAGCCCCAGCCCGATTCTTGCTGCTGGCGACTGGTACATGGCTGATCATTTTCTTTCTGACACGCCTTTTTTTATTTTCGACTCATATGGATGAAGCAGGAACGCAGTTTTTCGCCACCTTCGCAACGGGACTTCTCTACGACCTTGCCTTCCTGAGCTACGCTGCCGTCCCCCTGGGCATTTACGTCTTCTTCTGCCCACCCGTGTTGTGGCGTGCCCGCGGGCACCGCTGGTTCCTTCAGGGAGTCATGACGTTAAGTATGTTCGTCATGCTGTTTGCATCAGTCGCCGAATGGCTGTTCTGGGATGAGTTCGGGGTGAGGTTCAACTTTATCGCGGTGGACTACCTGGTCTATTCCGATGAAGTACTCAATAACATTCTCGAATCCTACCCTGTGGGTAAACTGCTCGGCATTCTGGCGCTGGTTGCTATCGTCGTTAGTCTGCTGATCAGTCGAGCAGTAGCCGCAGCAGTGAAAGCGCCCCTGCCGTCCTATCGTGGTCGTCTTGCCGCCAGTGCATTATTGCTATTGTTCGCGGGTATCAGCCTGCAATGGGTCGATCAGGACACACCACGCGGTATGGGTGGCAATGCCTATCAGCGGGAACTCGCCAGTAACGGGCCTTATCAGTTTTTTGCCGCGTTCCGCAACAATGAACTGGACTATCAACAGTTCTACGCCACCCTCCCCGATGCTCAGGTCGCCGGTCAAATGCGCCAGGAGCTTGCCGAGCCCGCCAGCCAATTCACTGGCAACGACCCTCTGGATATTCGACGGTCGATCAACAACCCGGGAACGCCACGCACGCCTAACATCGTACTGGTCACCATCGAAAGTCTCAGTGCCAAATACCTGGGCAGCAATGGAGACACACGCAACCTGACGCCCAATCTCGATGCGCTACGCAAGCAGGGTCTTTACTTCAACAACTTCTACGCCACAGGTACACGCACCGACCGTGGTCTGGAGGCCATAACCCTTTCCATTCCGCCCACGCCAGGGCGCTCGGTGGTCAAGCGCGTGGGTCGCGAAAGTGGTTTTGCCAGCCTGGGTCAGCAATTGGCCCATGTGGGCTATGACAGCGTTTTCGTTTATGGCGGGCGTGGTTACTTCGACAACATGAATGCTTTTTTCAGCGGCAACGGTTATCGAGTCGTCGATCAGAGCAGCGTCAAGGAAGAGGACATTCACTTCAAGAATGCCTGGGGCATGGCTGACGAAGACCTTTATCGTCAGGCGCTGAACCTGGCGGATGCCGATTTTGCGGCAAAAAAACCGTTCCTGCTGCAACTCATGACGACGTCCAACCATCGCCCTTATACGTATCCCGAAGGACGTATCGACATCCGGTCGGGTAACGGCCGTGATGGCGCAGTGAAATATACCGATTACGCCATTGGCAAGTTCCTGGCGGACGCGAGCCAGAAACCATGGTTCGACAACACAATATTCGTCTTCGTCGCTGACCACACCGCGGGCAGCGCCGGAAAGGAAGACCTGCCTATCGATAACTATGCTATCCCGCTGTTCATCTACGCACCCAAGCTGATCCAGCCGGCAGAAATATCCCGTCTGGCCAGTCAGATCGACCTGGCGCCCACCTTGCTGGGTTTGTTGAACCTGGACTATCAATCGACGTTCTTCGGCCGCAACCTGTTTCTGGACAGCTCGTTGCCGCCTCGCGTGGTAGTCGGCAATTACCAGCACCTGGGCCTGTTTGACGGCAACAACCTTGCGATACTCAGCCCTCGCCAGGGTCTGCGTCGTCACGACAATGCGCTGGGAGAAAGTGTCGAAAGCAAGGCGACCAGCGATGATCCATTGATCGCTCGTGCCATCGCCTATTACCAGGTTGCCAGTTACGGGTTCAAACACAAGTTGCTCGGCTGGAAGCCTGAAAACGCAAAGCCATAGCCGCAACGCAACATCGCCACCTGCAGAGGGCAAGCCACGGTTTGCCCTCTATCCGAGCAGACCCTCTTCGATGCGCCGCCCTCAGTCACTGCCAAGTTTCACCAAGTACCTGGCAACTCAGCGGCTTTTCTGCTGCGCCAGTTGCGTCCAGTCCTCCGGATTTATAATTCCCCGGATAACGGGTTTACCCTGGCTGTCGAGCGAAATGAAAAGCGCACTGTCGTACTCGCTGGTGGCTGCATGAGGATACCCATGCAGGCTTTCCAACTGACCAATACAACCGCTGTGCGTCACCAGAATCAGATTTCGATTCAGAGACTTGTGCGCCATGACCTCATTCAGCATCTTCTCATCACAGTTGTACAACCATTCCTGGGCCTCCACCGGACGGCCAAACATGGCTTGTGCGGTCTGGGCGGTGCGGGTCAAAGGGCTGGTTATTACATCGGTGTGTGCAAGCCCGAGTTCGCTGAACGACCGGCCGACATCTGTCGAAACGGAACTGCCGTAGCGAGTGATGCCGTCGTTTGCACCAAGGCACTCGTTGCTGGAGCGGTCGCAGCGTTCGCCGTGGCGAACCAGTACCATCACATCACCTTTCTTCCAGCTGGCATACAAACCGGACATGGCCAGATTCTCGCCCTGAACAAGCCGAACTGGCGAGCGCGGCCAATAGGTGTAACCCGTCAACACGAGCAAAGAAATCACAATGGCGGCCGCCATCAGAACAACATTTACCCTGCCGCCCAGAAGCGAAGATGCCCTGAACGCGGATTTACCATAACTTTTCATCAAGTTGCCCCGTATGCCTGCCTGTTCAATGGAAAACCGAACACGCTGGCTCTGTCCTTTTAAGGCCGCCAGCTTGATCAAGGACACGTCATCGTCGGGTCAATGACATGTGAAAAAAATGCCAAAGCTGAATGAAACGGTTTTCATGAAAGTCCTGCTAGGAATTGAACAGGCTGCTACGTATATTCTGCCTCGCAGAAGACTTGGGCACATCGACCTGAACTCTCAAGCCACGCAAATGACTACGGAATAAAAAAGAGTGCAAAGCGAAAAATCAAGATTCTATGCTTGGAACTTCGGCGTGCCGATTGCAATAGCGCTGCTGACCTTTGTCGTTTTTGATCTTACTTCGCTCGACGAAGCGATCAGCAACTGGCTTTACTACCCGCTTCAGGTATTTCCGTTTGAGCATGACCGCCTATTTGAAAATCTGACCCACCGCTGGCCCAGGATCATTCCCGACTGGACGGGAGAAGCCGCAGTAATCGGGCTGTTGCTGTCCTTTATATGGCCACTGCTGAAACCCGGGCGCAATGACCGAATGATTGGCTTGCTGGAAACTGCTCGGGTAGCCCCATTGTTACGCTTCACTGCTCGTCACCGTCGCGACCTGCTGTTTATCGTGGTCTCTTTCGCGGTGATCACCGGCATGATCCACTTTTTCAAAAGTCACACGAGCATTTACTGCCCTGTGGAAACCACTCTGTATGGCGGCACAATGGAGAAAAAGCAGTGGTTCGAAAACTTCAGCCTGTTCCATGAAGCAGGTGCGGGTCGTTGCTGGCCAGGAGGTCATGCTTCGGGTGGATTTACCATGGTGGCACTGTATTTCGTTGCACGCCGTTACTGCTGGCGCCATGCCAAGGCAGTCCTCTACGCATCGACCGTACTGGGTGCAATCTACGGCACCACACGAGTTGTTCAGGGCTGGCATTTCATGTCCCACACGTTCTGGGCTGGTGTGATTGTCTGGCTCAGTGCGCTGCTTACCGCGCTCGCCTTTTATGGCTGGCGGCAGTTGGCGCAACCGCTTGAAACCAGAGCGGATTAACCACTCAGCTGACTCTGACGGGCTCGCTGTCCGCATCCTGCGGTTGCAGTTCCACTCGGAAGCTGCAACCGCCAGGCAGGTTGCTTGATGTCACCTGCCATCGCTGATAGGCACAGATCCGATTAACCAGTGACAGCCCGACTCCCAGCCCTTCACCACGTTGTTCCTCACCCCGTACGAAGGGTCGGGACAACGCATTCTGCGTGTTGTCGGAAATGCCCGAGCCGCTGTCCTCTACACAAAACCCGGTCTTGAACAGCGACAGCTTGATATACCCCGTATCGGTGTAATGCCAGGCATTACGCAGCAGATTCCCCATTACCGAATGCAACAGGGTCGCGTTGTAAGACGCACCTGCGTTCGCGCCAGGACTGAAAATCAACTCCAGCCCCTTTTTTTCTATCGGCTTTCGCCATACCTCAATCAGCTCGCACGCCACTTCATGTACGGTTGCCCGGGGACCATTGCGCGCATGGGCTCCATTGTCCCTGGCCAGCATGAGAAAGGTTTCAACGAGCTGGCGCATGTCGGACGTCGCCTGTGTGATACGCAAGACTTTCGCTCGCCCCAACTCATCCAGGCAGGGGCTCTCAAGCAGTAACTCACTGGACGAGGCAAGTACCATCAAAGGGGTACGCAACTCGTGACTGACATCACTGGTAAACAACTTCTCTCGGCCCAGTGCCGCTCGCAATTGCCCGAGCGTATGGTCAAAAGAAACAGCCAGCTCACCCACTTCATCATCGGCATAGTCTGGAGACAACGGCGGCGCAATAGACAACAGTTGATCACGGTGTCGAACCTGACGCGACAAACGCGCGACCGGAGCGATGACGCGTGTGGCGAGCACACGCCCAAGCAACACGGCAAGCAGCACGCTGAGCACAAAACCGACAAATACAATGGCCAGCAACATCCTTTCGCGCTTTTCGAAACCACTTTGATCTCGCAACAATACATAGCGACGGTCGGCGACGGTACTCACCAGCGCGTAATACTCCTTGCCCTGACGGGTGATTTCCTGAAACCCCGGATGCAGATATTCCAGATCCTGCGGAACAGCCAAATCGCCTGCGCCTTCTTCGACGTAGAACAATTCCTCGCGCTCAGGCCGATGACTCCACTCATTGGTACTTTGCGCATTCAAGAGACGGTGCAGATCGTTTTCAAGATCAATGGTAATGAGCCTGGATTCAACGAAGTGCTCGGTCATGTATATACCAATGCCAAACATGGCCGCCACAAATGCGCTCATCAGCGCAAACACCACCACAATACGACGTCTCAGGTTGGTTTTTATATTCATGGCTTACCAAAACGACACGTTTGTGCATCACGCACGGGCGGGATATCGCGACGCTGGACACTTTACGCAACAGGTTCAAATCGACGATAGCTTATCGGTATAGCACGCAGGATGAGAATCTGCGACAGCGCCAGCCCACGTGCGGCAAGCGTATTGAGCGGCAACGCCAGAACACGCCAGCAAGGCATACGTCAGTCAACAAGACAATTGGCACGCTTGTTCTGTGTTTTATCAATGAGATTGTTTATTGTATGCGTATGATTCTCTATAACTTCGGAACGACTGCTTTCTCATGACCTGCTCAAGCGCTCCTGATCAGACCCGCATCGACGACCTTTATGCACAGCACTCCGGCTGGCTACGTCAGTGGCTGACCCGGCGCTTTGGCAACTCGTTCAACACTGCCGACGTAGCGGACCTGACTCACGATACCTTCCTGCGTCTGTTGCTCAAGCCACGAGTATTCAGGCTGCCCGGTGAAGCGCGGTCGTTTCTATGTACCGTTGCACGCGGCCTTTGCATCGATCAATGGCGCCGGGGGCAGATCGAGCAGGCATGGCTGACGGAGCTGGCAAACAGGCCCGAGAACCTGCACCCCTCCCCCGAGTACGTTGCCATTCTTCTCGAGACACTGCATGAAATCGACGCCATGCTGCGTGACTTGCCGCACAAGGCGCGAACCGCCTTTTTGCTGGCGCAACTGTCAGGCAACACTTACCGCGAGATTGCCGAACAGATTGGCACCAGCGAGCGCATGGTAAAAAAGTACATGGCACAGGTCATGTATCAGTGCATGGTGCGTGAACTGTCCGCACGTGCCGATGAGTGTTGACCATGAACAGTCCTCGCAGTGATCATTATGATGTTCTCCAGCAAGCTGCGGCTTGGTATGCGCGTCTGGGTGCAGAGGATGCTGGCGATTCCGAGCGACGCAAGTGGCAGAATTGGCTGAGCCAGAACGAGGAACACCGCAAGGCCTGGGCACTGGTGGAGAAGATAGGTGGACGCTTCGCCCAGTTTCAGGATCCGCTAGAAAGAAATGGCGCTTACAAGGTTCTACAGTCCACCAGCTCTTCATCGATGAGCCGCCGTCAGACCCTTCTTTCAATGGGCGTTCTCGCACTGGGCGGGGCATTGGGCTGGCACCTGCTGAACAACGGTGAGAGCGGCTCGCTGTTTGCTTCGATTCGGGCCGATTTATCCACCTCAACGGGCGAAACACGAGAGTTCACGCTGGCTGACGGCACCCGAATCTGGCTCAACACCGCCAGCGCACTGAACGTTACGGCCGCCCCTGATGTTCAAGCGTTGCAACTGCTGAAAGGCGAAGTGTTGATCGACGCTACCCGCTCGCAGAACAAACGGACGCAGGTAAAAACCCTTCATGGGAAAGCGCAGGCATACAGCGCAGAATTCAGCGCACGGCTACTGAATGATGACGCCACCTGCATCACGGTCTATTCAGGCGAGGTGTCGGTCATGGCAGCCGATCAACGCTGCGATGTACATGCAGGACAGCAGATAACCCTTTATGGGGATCGACTCGACAGCCCGCAACCCGCTCCTGCCTCTGGCCGCGCGTGGACGTCCGGCATTCTGGTCGCTGAAGGTATGCCGCTCCTGCAGTTCGTCAATGAACTGTCCCGCTACCGGCATGGCTACCTTGCTTGTGACGAGAAGATTGCAGGGCTGCGAGTGGTCGGCACCTTTTCCATCAAGGATACAGACAGGGCACTGGCTGCCCTCGCATCGGTACTGCCCGTGGCGATCAAGCGCACGCTGCCCTGGTGGGTTACTGTCGAGGCGCGGGCATAATTGCGGTCCTGTTTTTTTTGCACGCGGTGGTTCCCCTTTTGCCCTGCTCGTCCGGTGTAGATGAAAGCCAATATTTTTTCCTTTCATCAGCGTGGACGCCAGCACTATGCATTTCCATAAACGACGCCCGTTTTATCTCAGCCTGACGCCGCTGGCCATGATCATTCCATTGACGGTGGGCGGTGTAAGTGCATCGTGGGTCTCAACCGCCTCTGCCACCGATGCAAGCGCATTGACTCACCGGTTCAGCATCGAGAAAGGCCCACTCACCGGGCAACTCGTCCGTTTTGCCCAGCAGGCAGGTATCGAGTTGGCCGGAAATGCGGCGTATACCGACGGCAAGGTCGGACCGGGCCTTGACGGCAACTACTCGGTCATTGAAGGACTGACCGCATTGCTCGCAGGCAGCGGCATCTTTGCCGCGCAGCAAAGCAACGGCAGCTACACGCTGGTTGCGTCAGAGGCGATGGAGTTGCGCGCGACACAGGTTGAAGCCAACTCCGATCGCAGTACCAGCTACCAGCCAACCGGTGCGAGTTCGATCCTGCACAGCGACAGGTCGACGCTGGAAGTGCCCCAGGTCGTGAACGTGGTTTCTGCGCAAGTTCTGCGCGATCAGAAGCCGCGCAATCTGGACGATGCGCTGGCCAATACCAGTGGCATCACCCAGGGCAACACCCTGGCGGCGACGCAAGACACCTTGATGAAGCGTGGCTTTGGCGGCAATCGCGACGGTTCGATCATGCACAACGGAATGCCCATCGTTCAGGGACGTGGTCTGAGCGCTACTGCTGACAGCGTGGAAGTGCTCAAAGGTCCGGCATCGCTGCTTTACGGCATCATGGACCCGGGTGGCGTAGTCAACGTCGTCAGTAAACGCCCGCAGCTGGAGAGCTACAACGCAATCAGTGGTCGCGCGTCCGCCTATGCGCATGGCCGCGACGGTAGCGGTGGCAGCTTTGACAGCACCGGCGGGCTGGGCGATAGCCGTTTGGCTTATCGCATGGTGGTGGATTATGAAGACGAGGATTACTGGCGTAACTTCGGCACCCATCGAGAATCGCTGGTCGCACCATCGCTTGCCTGGTACGGCGACACGACACAAGTGGTGCTTTCATATGAGCACAGGGAATTTCTTTACCCTTTCGACCGCGGCACGGCACTGGACCCGCGTACCAACCACCCGCTGGATATTCCCAGAACCCGGCGCCTGGACGAACCGTTCAATGAAATGGAAGGTCGCTCGGACCTCACGCAGCTAAGCGTCGACCATCAGTTCAACGACAACTGGAAATCTCATTTCGGCTACAGCTGGAACCGTGAAACCTACGATGCCAACCAACTGCGAATCAATGCCCTCAATGCTGCCACGGGCGCAGTGACGCGCAGTAACGATGCAACCCATGGTGCTGTGAGTACCGACAGTTTTGCAATTGCCGACCTGGAAGGCACCTTTCAGATCGCAGGCTTCCAGAATAACTTGCAGGTCGGCGTCGATGATGAGAAACGCAAAATCTTCCGCTCGGACCTGCTGCGTCAAACGGCGCGGTCCAGCTTCAATTATCTGAACCCTGTCTATGGCCGGGAATCGCCGTCCAGCACGGTATCGGCCAGCGACAGTGACCAGACCGATAAACTACGCGCCACCTCGTTATTTGCTCAGGACTCGTTCCACCTCAACGAGCAGTGGATTCTGGTGGCCGGTGCGCGCTACCAAACCTACGATCAAATAGCCGGACGCGGTCGCCCCTTTGTGGCAAACACCAATATCAATGGGCAGAAATGGCTGCCGCGCGGTGGCGTCGTCTACAAATACAACGATGTGCTGTCGTTCTACGGCAGCTACACGCAATCACTGAAACCCAGCTCAACCATTGCGCCGTTAAGCAGTGGCGTGGTCATTGACTCTGCCGTGCTGCCTGAGCAAGCCAGGTCCTACGAACTGGGTGCCAAACTGGACATTCCGGGACGCATTACGGCTACCGCAGCGGTCTTCGATATTCGCAAGAAAAACATTCTGGTCTCCCAGTTCAACGATGCGACCAAGCTCACCGACTGGCGGACATCCGGAGAAGCCCGCTCGCGAGGCATAGAACTGGACGTGGCTGGAGAATTGACCGATCGCTGGAGCGTGATCAGCAGCTTTGCACTACTGGATGCGAAGATCACCAAGGACCCGCTCTACAAGGGCAACGAGCTGTGGAACGTGGCCCGGCGCACAGCGGCAGTGTCTGCGGTATACGACTGGGGCAGCATTATCGGCGGCGGTGACCGCTTGCGCACCGGCGCTGGCGCACATTACGTCGGAGAGCGCCCGGGAGACTCTGCCAACTCATTCGAACTGCCCGCCTACACCGTGGCGGATGCCTTCGCGTCTTACGATACAAAAGTCGATGAGCACAAGCTCAACATTCAGTTCAATGTGAAGAACCTGTTTGACCGCACGTATTACACCTCCAGCGCCAACCGTTACTTCGTGTCCGTTGGTGATACGCGGCAGTTCATTCTTTCCACCACTCTGGAGTTTTAAGCCGATATGTCGTTGATCAGGTGGCTCAAGGTGACGGGATTACAGATTTTTGCCAGTGTGTTCACGCTGCTGGCACCTCTTTCGGTTCAGGCGGATGACTCGCTGCTGTACACCACCCGCGCAGCAACCGTGCTGCCAGGCGCTGGCTACAGTTGGGGGTTCGCGGCATTGCAGCCGGCGCAGCCTCATTTGTACATCGCACGCCGCGAGAACGGTTTATCCGTGTTCGACGTCGAACGGCAGGTTTTGATCAAGACCCTGGACAACTCGACCGGTGCCAATGCCGTTGCCTTTGCACCCGAGCACAATCGCGCCTATATCGCCAACATGGACGGGACATTAGGCATCGTCGCGCTGGACCGCATGACCGTGCAAAACCGGCTCAAACTGGACTCAGGCAACCTGAACAATGTCATCTACGATGCCGGGCATCAGCGAGTGATCGTTACCAGCGGCCGTCGCGGCGACCACTCCACACTGTATTTCATCGACGCACGTACCGACGCACTCGTTGGTTCCCGGCAGGTTCCGGCACAGAAACTCGACGCGCCGATCATCCTTGGCGACAGCACGCTGATAGTGCCGATGCGTGACGAGAATCAAGTGGCCGTTCTTTCAGGCCAACTGCTGGAGAAACATCAGTACTGGACGTTCGAGGGCTGCAACAAACCCAGCGCGGTCGCCGCCGATGAATCGCGACAACGTCTGTTCATTGCCTGTCGTGGCGCAAGCCCTCAGTTGATTATTGCCGACTTGATGACCGGCAAACGCCTCGCAGCATTGCCCACCCCCCGCGCTGTCAACAGCATGGCGTACGACCGCCAAAACGATCGCCTGTTGATACCCAGTGGTGCAGATGCCAGTCTGACCGTGGTTGAACGTGCCCCGGACGGGCAGTATCGGACCAAAGGAAGTGTCAGCACCCGTTTGTGGGCGCACAACATGACATTTGATTCTGCACGCTCACAAGCGTACTTGCTCAGTGCCGAATTCACCCAGCCTGAGCCCACTGCCGAACAGCCAAAGCCCGACCCGATATTCCACCCGGACACCTTCACAGTAACAACCCTTAAAACCCAGTGAATATAGACTTGGCAACATCAATGGCACAGGTGCCACCGTTGAGATCGAATATATATCCCGCAGCACGCTGTTAGAGTATTTGCTCTTTGAAAGTTGCCCTGTTACGCAAGCTGTAGAGCCGCACGATGATAAGGTAAAAAATTAAGGGATGGACTTTACCAACGTGTTGTCGAAGTCGGATCGGCACTGACACGATATCGAACCGCTGAAATAAAAACGGGGAGCGATCAACGCTCCCCGTCTGGTACTTCAGTTCAGTCTTGCTGCGTTGGTTCAGATCGCAGCGACAACTTTGGCTGGCGGCTGAGTACGACGACCCAGTACACCCGCACCCGCTGCGACCAGACCCGAGATCACCAGAGTGATCAACAGAATCCAGGCACCTTGCGAAACGCGCTTGGCAGTCACTTCAGCTGCTTCACGGGCTTTCTGTTCTGCCTGAGCTTTCAGTTCCTGATACTTGGCATAAGCCTGACGATAGCTGGCCTGAGCCTGATCGACGATCTGATTGGCTTCGGCATCAGTCTTGTTGCCACGCGCCTTGATCAGATTAACCAGCGCCTGACGGTCAGCAGCATCCCACGCCTGGTCGCCTTTGGCTTTGATGCGGTCCATCAGGCCACCCAATTGCTCATCAGCTTGCTGAGGATTCTGTGCGCTCTGCTTTGCAGTATTCTGCGCATCCTGCTGAGTCGCTTGAGCTTCCTGCTTGACGTTGTCCGGGTTCAGCTCGGGCTTGCCGGTCTGACGCATGGCCGTTTCGATTTCGCCCTGGATATCGTCCAGATTGAAATCAATGCCCTGAGCGCGCAATTGATCCTGAATCTTGCTGCCGACGGCCGGCGCTACCTGAGCAATACCGCTGCCCAGTGCCGACATACCGCTGCCTGCCAGATTAAGGCCACCGCGTACCACGCCTGTTACGGCACTGGACACCAGATAGACCGTGATCAGCGATACGCTCGCCCATACCAGAAGACCATGAAAAGCGCCTTCACGCTGAGCCAGACGGCCAGCCGCCCAACCACCGACAAACAGCGAGATTACCGAGCTGACAACAACCCAGATACCCGCACCTGTACCAATTCCGGACAACGGATTGGCTTCCTGCATTGGATCAATACTGGCACTTCCAATGGCCGTGCCCAACAGGTTCAACAACAGCGAAACAACCATGGCCAATACAACACCGGCCAGAATAGCGCTCCAGGAAATTCGTTTAAGCAGAGGAGCCATGGCATGCGTGTCTTGATACACAGGGGAGCCTGGAGCGATGCGGTCGTCGCGAATCATAATAAGAGTCCTTTGAGTCATTGGCAGTGAACGCTGAAATGTGTGGCGTACACTTTAATGACCCGGGCGACACTCAAGAAGTTTAAAACTTTTATAGACTTTTTTCGGGGCTGCAAAACCACATAAAAAGGCGACGAACAGTGATCTCTATCAATGGAACGGAAAGAGACGGTAACGCTCCAAGCGCTTTACAACTTCGCGGCCTCATTATCGCTTCTATGTTTATAAGTGAGGTTGTCTGATGTCTGTTAATACTCGACAGGCATTAATAAACAATGGCACCCCATAAGGCACAGTCAATAATGGGTATAACCACATACTCGTCAGCCTGACCGAGAACAGTCAGGCCTTCAGGTCTTCGGTAGCGGGACAATCAAGCGATGCCGTTAGGTCCGTCCAGCACCTGCCTGACCTTCCGGGCGAGGTCTTGAGGCATGCAGGGCTTGGATACCACATCGAACTCGGAACCGCCGATATCGGTTCGTTCGATCGAGCTTTCAGCGTAGCCGGTGGTCAGCAGCACCTTGATCTTCGGATACCTGCGCCTCACTTCCCGCGCGAGCATCACGCCGTTCATGCCGCCCGGCATGATCAGGTCAGTGAACAGCAGGTCATACCTGCTGCCGGATTCGAATTTCTTCAGCGCTTCGCGAGCGTTGAGTACGATTTCGCAGACATAGCCGTAGTCATCCAGCACCATCTTCGCCAGCTCGGCGACGTCAGGCCGGTCCTCGACAATCAGAATCCGCTCGCAGCTGCCAATGCGTCTGTCGACAGCTTTTGGTGGCTCCGAGTGGGTCAGCATTGCCTCGTCTACCGGAAAATACAGGCGCAGCGTTGTGCCAATACCTTCTTCGGTATAGATCCGCGCCGCGCCGCCCGACTGTTTGGCAAAGCCATAGACCATCGAAAGACCGAGCCCTGAACCCTTGCCCTCTTCCTTGGTGGTAAAAAACGGGTCCATCACACGGTCACGAATACTCGATGGCATGCCAATGCCATTGTCCGTTATGGCAATACTGACGTAGCGACCAGGCAGCAAGCCGTCATGAGACATGTTGGCCAACTCATCGACGACCAGATTGCGGGTTTCAATGGATATTTTCGGGTCAGGCCTGCCAATCAACGCATCCCTGGCGTTGATGAAGATATTCAGCAAGGCAACTTCTGCCTGGGTCGGGTCGATACGGCAGTTCTTCAATGCCGGATCCAGATCGGTTTCGATCGTCACGTGCGGCCCGAACGTACGCTCGATCAAGGGCTCTGTGCTGGAAACCAGGCCATTGAGGTTGAGCACCCGTCCCTGCAGTTTTTGTTTACGGGCAAATGCCAGTAATTGCTTGGTCAGCGTACTCGCGCGTTCGACAGCAGACTTGGCGTGATGAACGCTGCGCTGGACACGCTGCACATCAATAGTGGGCTTCTCTGCAGCGCTACCGATCAAATCAATATAGCCCCCCATGACTTGAAGCAGGTTATTGAAGTCATGGGCGATGCCTCCGGTAAGCTGCCCCAGGGCTTCCATTTTCTGCGCCTGACGCAAGGCATCCTCAGCATCCCGACGTCGACTGATATCCAGTTGCGACGCAAAGAAATAGATCAGGTCTCCGGCATCGTTATAAACCGGAGAAATAAACAAGGCATTCCAGAACGTAGAACCGTCCTTGCGGTAATTGAGAATTTCAGTGGAGATATCGACACGCTCGTCAATCGCCTCACGAATGGACTGCACCACGGCCCGATCCGTTTCCGGCCCCTGAAGAAACCGGCAGTTGGTACCGATGATTTCTTCTGACGAATAGCCCGTCATTTCCAGAAACGCGCGATTGGAAAAAATGATCGGGTTGTCCGCACGGTTGGGGTCCGTCACGATCATTGGCATCCGTGTCGTTTCCACCGCCGCAAAAAAGATATCTTTTCCCTGATGCTGGATATCTCCCGTTGCAGCATTGTCGACACGGGCTTTTTCTTCCGACACTCCAGAAACTCCACACATATTGGTTGGGTGTAATTCACGTTCTCAAAGCTAGGACTGGCGGAGCCTTGAAAGGGTTCTCAGATTTTGGACAAAAAACGAATTATATTCATATGAGGGGCTAAACACTCAAAAAGCGTTCACGCCGAGAGCCGATTTTTCGTCCTTTTGTCGAATGAGAGCCGCAAATTCACTCGCACTCTCGCGTAACGCCACCTGCAAAGGGTGAAAGGAGGCCCGTTTGCCCTGCCCGTCTGCATACCCCAACAGGCCTGTCGGGCAGTATCGGGCGTCGTCCCAGCCCGGATAATCGAGAATGGGGTACCAGCAGATACCTTCTACAGGTAGGCCCGCCCTGACAGCCTTACTGACCTCGGCACAGATGTAATTGAACCAGGGCAGACGCTGTACGTCTTCGGCACCGGTTTCAGAAATCAATAGCGGTCTTGCGTACCGCGTATGCAGCTCGCTCAACATGCCCTGAAATGGCCTGTATTGCGGGTCGTCCTGAGTGAGCTTTCGACCCTTGAATTGCCATTGGTTATGGGGGTAGAAGTTGACGCCCAACACATCCAGATACTCGGATCGGCCGCCCAGCCCAGGCAATTGCCGCCCGGATAAAAGATCCCAGGCTTCAAACTGCGCTTGCCTATAGCACTCTGCTGCCGCTATTTGCGCACTACCGCGCGTAGCCGGTACGACATGAATCAATGGTTCGGCCTGAATAAAACGCGCGCCTGGCTCTATTGCACGTATCGCCTCTATGGCCGCAATGCTGGCCCGGACCAGTTGCTGTTTGAGTTCCATGCCGCGCTGCCGACTACCGGGGTTGAAATAAGCAACTTCACCTCCCGCCCAGCTCCAGAACGAAATTTCATTGATTGGCGAATAAAAAGGGGCGGTCTCCCCTTCGTCTTTGACTACCTGAGCCACTGCAGCGGCAAAACGCGCAAAGCGCTCGACAAACTCCGGCCGCCAGATATCCAGATCATCAGGATAACCGTAATGGCATAAGTCCCAGATAACCTGAGTGCCCTGACGCCGCGCGGCTCGTAACATGGGCAGAAAACTGCTCCAGTCGTAACAGTTCGGGCTGGTTTCAATCAGGTGCCAGCGCATACCGTCACGCACGGTACGTATTCCGTGCTCCGCCATTGCGGCAAAATCTTCCGGTGCCCAACGGTCGTGCCCAGTGGAGCCAAGCAGATCGAGTCGCACGCCATCGCGTCGTCGATGGCTGGCACACTCGAATCCGCCTATGAAGAAGCTGTCAAACAGACCGCCCATACTCAACCTCGCGCAGGTTGTTCAATCGGTTCGGCAATCTGCTCCGGCAACTCATGAGCCAGCCGCTGGTACAGCGCCAATGCCTGACCGACAACCTGGTCCATGTTGTAATACTTGTAAGTACCAAGCCGCCCAAGGAAAGTCACCTCATCCGACTGATCGGCCAACGCCTTGTAACGCTTGTACAACTCAGTGTTTTCCGGTCGCGGAATGGGGTAGTAAGGGTCGCCCTCGGCACTCGGGAATTCATAGCTGATACTGGTCTGGGCATGCCGTTGACCGGTGAGGTGCTTGTATTCTGTGATTCGCGTATGAGCAATGGCCTCATCCGGGTAGTTGACCACGGCCACGGATTGAAACTGTGCCTGATCAACGGTCTTGTGCTCGAAACGCAACGACCGATATGGAAGGCGGCCATAGCAATAATCGAAGTATTCATCGATTGGCCCGCAGTAGATCAGGTGCCGATACTGCACGGCCCCGCGTACATCGGCAAAGTTGACCCCCAGTGCCACGTCGATAAGCGGGTGATCGAGCATCCGTTCAAACAGGTGCGTATAGCCATGCAGCGGCATTTTCTGGAAGGTATCCGTGAAGTAGCGATTGTCCGAAGTGGTACGGGTAGGCACTCGAGAGGTGACCGACCTGTCCAGTTGCGACGGGTCCAGCCCCCATTGCTTGCGGGTGTAGCCACGAAAAAACTTCTCGTACAACTCCCGGCCCACCTGATTGATCACAACGTCTTCGGAGGTTCTTATCATCTCTACCGGCTCGGCCCGGCTGGCGAGAAAGGCTTCGGCTTGTTGCTCATTCATCTGCAAACCGTACAAGCTGTTGAGCGTATCGAGGTTGATCGGAATAGGCAGCAATTGGCCGTCCACACTGGCGAGCACACGGTGTTGGTAGTCGCGCCATTCGGTAAATCGCGATAGGTATTCCACAATGCGCTCGGCATTGGTGTGGAAGATATGCGGCCCGTATTGGTGAACCAACACCCCGGCGCTGTCCAGGTGATCGTAAGCGTTACCCGCAATGTGTGGACGTCGGTCGATCAGCAAAACACGTTTACCCAATCCGGCTGCCAGCCGTTCCGCCACTACACTTCCCGCAAAACCTGCACCGACGATCAGGAAATCATAGTGCGTCTCTGCAAACGCGGCTGATTGAGGATTTATCCGAGGCATTGGGTTTGCTCCCCAGTCGTTACCAGGCCGATTTGCACCTTCATGGCAGCGCACGTGTTGTCCCAGGACTCTCCGACCAGCACTGCGTCAACCTTACGCAGAAAATCAGCAGGATCCTTATGCGCCAGAGCTTCGCGAATCGCGCGCACAAACGCGTCGGCATCATCGGCAATTGCGACGACTCCAGACTCACCGTAAGTTCTGACAACGTCGGCAATCCGGGTTGATACCACTGGACGACCGCCAGCCAGGTACTCCGGCGTCTTGGTCGGGCTGATAAAGCGTGTGGAATCGTTCAGGGCAAACGGCATCAATGCGACATCCCAGCCAGACAGATAGGCAGGTAAATCGTCATAAGGCTTGCTGCCCAGATAATGAACGTTGGCCATGCGCGGCAGGGTTGCCGGATCGATTTTCACCACAGGACCGATCAAAATGATTTGCCATGTGGGCTGTGATTCCGCCACTTCTCGAATCAGTTCAATATCGAAACGCTCATCAATGACGCCAAAATAGCCTAGCCTTGGGTGGGGGATGCAGTGTTGATCCTTCGGGGCGGCAAGCATGTTGCGAGCGGCTGCAAAATGCCCGATATCGACGCTGCTGGGCATGGCGTGTGCATTTGTATGCTGCAGGCGCTTGGCCTCCCAGAGGCTGAAGCCGCCGGTAAAGACAACATCTGCGCGCTTCATCAGCGCTTGCTCCTGCTCGACGAGCTCTGGCGGCGCACCTTTGAACGCAGACAGCTCGTCCATGCAATCGAAGATCGTCACTTGCGCGCGCAGGTGGTCGGTAAACGCCAGGGCCATCGGGGTGAAATACCACAACAGCAGCTCCCCAAATTGTTGCGCATCCATAAAACCATCCAGCAACGTGCGCTGTGCAGTGATCACCTGGTCAGGCTGCATCTGCGAAGGCAGGTGCGGCACCAATACGGTGACACCGCATGCTTGCGGCAGTGACTCAAGCCAGATGCGAGGCGAGTCTGAAAAAACAGGCTCCTCTAGAAACAACACCTGATAATCCTGCGCCATACGCGACATGATGTGCTGCGGACGCTGGTACACAAACCCCCACCTGAGGTGGGACAGGCACAGCAGCAGCGGTCTGACGGCTGCCTCGACGCTGGCTGAAGCCGACCTTGCGGATTGGATTTTCTGGACACCGTTCATGAAGTCTCCCTTTTTTTCTAAAAAGTCCTGGATGAAACTGAAGGGCTCTGAAAAGGGCTGAACTTCGACGGCATTCATGATGAGGATGTGCGTTGGCGGCTGTTGCATGCATGGAACAATCGCGTGCATGGAATAACTATAGATATTCTCATCAGTTTCGAGCATGCGCCCGGGCCGCTGTTCGCTGATTCCGATAAAGGGTATG
Organism: Pseudomonas sp. ICMP 3272; assembly: GCF_001466905.1. Taxonomy (NCBI): domain Bacteria; kingdom Pseudomonadati; phylum Pseudomonadota; class Gammaproteobacteria; order Pseudomonadales; family Pseudomonadaceae; genus Pseudomonas; species Pseudomonas sp. ICMP 3272. The sequence continues at coordinate 97,453 of NZ_LKEK01000086.1, read as the reverse complement.
TGCCGTCGGGAATGAACCGTTGAACTCGGCGGAACAAATACGCCCCTAGTCTTGAGCGAATGTTTTTTGGCACCTGCGGTACGTTTTCCCCACGCGGTGGTCTGGTCCTGATTTTCGCAAGCAAGGCTCCTCTGTCGTCCTGTTGATAAAGGTCACGACGCCGAGCCCTCAGCACGCCTCTTGCCGAGGCGGCGAACATCCAGGAAGGATAATCATGATTCTGGTTACCGGTGGTGCGGGATACATTGGCGCTCACGTTGCGCTTGAATTGCTTGAAGAGGGCCACGATGTCGTGGTGCTTGATAACTTGTGCAACAGCTCACGAGAGACATTGAGCCGGGTGGAGACACTCAGTGAGCGACAGGTGGAGTTCATCCACGGCGATGTACGCAGCAAAGCGACGTTGAACCGGCTATTCGCTCGCCACCCAGTGAAAGCTGTGGTGCATTGCGCCGGGCTCAAAGCAGTGGGCGAAAGCGTCAGAGAGCCGTTGCGCTATTTCGAGACCAACGTGAGTGGCAGCGTGAACCTTTGTCAGGCGATGGCGCAGGCAGGCGTGTTCAACCTGTTGTTCAGCTCATCAGCGACTGTATACGGCGACCGTGAGCAAATGCCGCTGGACGAGAACTGCCCACTGGGTTTGCCGACCAATCCTTACGGGCATTCCAAACTGATGGCCGAGCATGTGATGAAGAGCGTCGCCCGCTCGGATCCACGCTGGTCCATCGGGCTGCTGCGCTACTTCAATCCCATTGGCGCCCATCCGTCCGGCCTGCTGGGCGAGTCGCCCTGCAACACGCCAAATAATCTGCTGCCTTTCCTGCTGCAGGTCGCGAATCGAAGACGCCCTGCCCTGCATGTTTTTGGCACCGACTACCCGACGCCGGACGGTACAGGTGTGCGTGATTACCTTCACGTAATGGATCTGGCCGAGGGCCACTTGAAGGCGCTGGACAGAATACGCGGCCAAAAAGGCGTATCCGTCTGGAATCTGGGGACTGGGCAGGGTTATTCAGTCCTCGAGGTAGTGCACGCTTTCGAACGTATCTCCGGCAAAACCGTGCCGTTGATCTTTCAGCCGCGCCGGAGCGGAGACATTGCGGTGTGCTGGTCGGATCCGGGAAAAGCATTGCGTGAGCTGGATTGGCGCGCCAGGTTCAACCTTGATTCGATGCTCACTGACGCATGGCGCTGGCAGTGCATGAACCCCCAGGGTTATATGCCGACAGCCCTGGTCAGTTGAGGTGCAGCCAGAGGTGCCAGGCGGCCGGAAATTATCGTCGTTGCAGGCGCTGTGCGCTAAAAATTGGCCGGCGTGTTGGAACTGATGATCTCGGCCTCGTCCTGGCCGATGTTGCGGAAGCGGTGCGGTAAGGTGGTCGGGAAGTAATAACCGTCCCCGGGACCGAGAATATTGACCTGCCCATCGATGGTCAGCTCCACGGTGCCGCGCGTCACCAGCCCGCACTCCTCGCCTTCGCTGTGGACGATGGGCTCTTCACCCGAGTCTGCGCCAGGCGCGTACTGCTCGCGCAGAAAACGCATCTGGCGGCTCGGCAGGGTTGCGCCGACCAGCAGCAAGCGGACACCGTTACGCCCCAGGTCAGGCTGGTCACCGGCGCGGAATACATACTGATCCTGCCCCGGTGGCTGGTCGAAGGTGAAGAAATCCGCAAGCGTCATGGGGATGCCTTCAAGCAGCTTCTTCAACGAGCTGATGGAGGGGCTGACACGATTTTGCTCAATCAGGGAAATCGTGGCATTGGTCACACCACTGCGTCTGGCGAGTTCACGTTGTGACAGCTTGTAGCTTTCACGCACCAGTTTGAGTCGTGCTCCCGTATCCATAATGGCCTTGTGCGAAAGATATCCGATGAGTGAAGCAAAGCCCAGGTGGAATGGATTGTCCATCGCCCAAGGCCGCAAAGCCGGATATTAAATCACGTTTGCCAGCAACACTCAGCAGCTCATCGCACTAGCTGCCCTGACGGTTCCGGGCATACGCCAGGCAGGCTTCACGGAATGCCGTGAACAGGCTCAGCGACACAGGGTTGTTCATGAACTCCCACTCCGGGTGCCACTGCACGCCCAGCACAAAGCCTGGCGCACCGGGCAGGGAAACCGCTTCCACCAGACCGTCGGGTGCCAGTGCTTCCGCGCGCAGATCCGATGCCAGACGATCGATTCCCTGACTGTGCAGGCTATTGACCTCGAACCCCGGCGCAAGCCCGAGCGCCTCCAGCAACCCGCCAGATTGCACCTGCACCGGGTGTTGCGGCGCGTACTGCACGACCAGCACATCGCTTTGCGGCTCACGGTGATCCAGATAACCGGGCGATTCCTGGACCCGCTGATGCAGGCTGCCGCCCAGTGCAACATTCAGCTCCTGAAAACCACGGCAGATGCATAACACCGGCACACCCTGGGCGATGGCGGCCCTGAGCAGCGGTAATGTCGTGCGATCCCGAAACACGTCGTGGGCAGTGCCTTCCACGCTCGCCGGGCCGTTGTAATGATGCGGCTCGACATTGGACGGCGAGCCGGTAAACAGCAAACCGTCCAGTGAGGCCAGCAACTGCGCAGGCTCGGTGGGCACGTCGAGCGCGGGCAGAATGACCGGGACACCCGCAAACGCCGCCGCTTCGACATATTTATCGCCTGCGGTATGGGAGGAATACTTGCCCAACTGCTGACGGCAGGCAGTAACGCCGATCAAGGGAGGTCGTGACATACGTTGAGTCCTTGTGAATCTGGTGAGCCAGCACGTCGATATGACGCTATCCAGCCGGGATAAAACCAGTCTAGGATAGTCATCTACGCAACAAACATAGGCATTCAGGCAAAGGAACAATGCAGCGATGCAATATGAAATCACCCATGCCGATCTTTCTCTGGTATTGGCGCTGGTACGCGGCCGGACCCTGGCGCGTGCTGCAGATCTGCTGCACGTTGATATTTCGACAGTGTTCCGCTCGATCCGACGTCTGGAGTCAGCCCTCGGAGCTGCGCTGTTTGAAAAGAACCGACGCGGCTACATTCCGACGGATACTGCCCAGGCCATGGCCGAGCAGGCGGAACACGCCGAACAGGCACTCGCCGCTGCCCGCATCGCCTTGCAGCAAGGCGAACAGGTGGTCAGCGGTACGGTACGCCTGACGTGCACTGACGCGGTCTTGCACAGCCTGCTGTTACCAACGCTCGCGGACTTCATGCCGCAGTACCCTGCCCTCACGCTGGAACTGGCCACCTCCAACGCGTTTGCCAACCTCAGCCGTCGTGATGCCGACATCGCGCTGCGCCTGACCAATACCCCGCCCGAACACCTGATCGGACGATGCCTGGGCAGCGCGGACTACTTCATTTGTGGTCGCCCAGATTACCGCGATGCGCTGACACACAGCCCTGCCTCCATTCCCTGGATCAGCCCGGACGACTCAATGCCCGACCACCCTTCGGTGATCTGGCGTAAACAGGCATTCCCGGCGGTGAGCCCACGCTATCGCTGCAGCAACATGTCGGCGGTATCTCAGTTGGTCGCTGCCGGTCTGGGCGTGGCGGCCTTGACCGACTTCACGATTCAGGGCCTTGGCTCAGTGGAAAGGTTGAGTGAACCACTGCAGGGGTGCAGCACCGATCTGTGGCTACTGACGCGTCCCGACTGCCGGGCATTGCGCTCTGTGCAGACCCTTCTGGAAGCACTCGCCCCCCGTCTGCGAGCAGCACTGCTGGCGTCCAGATCCGCCTGATGGCCAGTCTGTGGATCCATTAAATAATAGTTAATTAAATTAATCATTGGATTAATCTTGATCCTGTGGCATTAATAATCACGAGGAAAACAACATGATTCATTCTGTGGATCCATAAGACCAATAATCGAACCGTGGAGAACTGTCATGCACCCGAAGAATGCGTGGTACGTCGCCTGTACAGCAGATGAAGTCGCCGACAAGCCTCTGGGTCGGCAAATCTGCAACGAAAAGATGGTCTTCTATCGCGACCAGAACCAGCAGGTTGTCGCCGTAGAAGATTTCTGCCCGCACCGCGGTGCCCCGCTGTCGCTGGGTTATGTCGAGAACGGCCAACTGGTATGCGGTTATCACGGGCTGGTGATGGGCGGCGATGGCAAGACCGCCGCGATGCCCGGCCAGCGTGTTCGAGGCTTCCCCTGCAACAAGACCTTCGCCGCGGTCGAGCGCTACGGCTTCATATGGGTCTGGCCTGGCGACCGGGAAAAGGCCGATCCGGCGCTCATCCATCATCTGGAGTGGGCGGTCAGCGACGAATGGGCCTACGGTGGCGGCCTGTTTCATATTCAGTGCGACTATCGCCTGATGATCGACAACCTGATGGACCTCACCCACGAAACCTACGTGCATGCGTCGAGCATCGGTCAGAAGGAAATCGACGAAGCGGCACCTGTCACGACGGTCGAGGGCGAGGAAGTCATTACCGCACGCCACATGGAAAACATCATGCCGCCGCCGTTCTGGCAGATGGCGCTGCGTGGCAACAACCTGGCCGATGACGTGCCAGTCGATCGCTGGCAGATCTGCCGCTTCACCCCGCCCAGCCATGTACTGATCGAGGTAGGCGTAGCCCACGCGGGCAAAGGTGGCTATCACGCGCCTCACGAGTTCAAGGCCTCGAGCATCGTTGTCGACTTCATCACGCCAGAGACCGACACCTCGATCTGGTACTTCTGGGGCATGGCGCGCAACTTCAACCCGGCTGACGAGCAACTGACGGCCACCATCCGCGAGGGGCAGCGCAAGATCTTCAGCGAAGACCTGGAGATGCTTGAACGCCAGCAACAGAACCTGCTTCAGCACCCGCAGCGCAACCTGCTCAAGCTCAATATCGACGCCGGCGGTGTGCAGTCGCGTAAAATTCTGGAACGCTTGATCGCTGCCGAACGAGCCAGCACAGCTGAACAGATTCCAGTAATGGCCACTAAATGACCGCCTGCTGCCAGCCCGAATGCGTTGAAAACAATCAGAAGTGACCCGTGCTGCGGTCACCCGAGGACATACCATGATCGACGTGACCGTGTTATCACGTAACGATGAAGCGCTGGATATCTGCAGTTTCGAGCTGGTGCGAGCCGATGGCGAGCTGCTGCCGCCCTTCACGGCAGGCGCACACATTGACGTGCACTTGCCTGACGGGCTGATCCGCCAGTATTCGCTGTGCAACGCACCGAACGAGCGTCATCGCTATCTGATCGGCGTCCTCAACGATCCGGCTTCACGCGGCGGGTCGCGCAGCCTGCATGAGCAGATTCAGTCAGGTGCGCAATTGCGCATCAGCGAGCCACGCAACCTGTTTCCCCTGGCCGGGAACAGCCGTCGCACGCTTCTGTTTGGCGGCGGCATCGGCATCACACCCATTCTGTGCATGGCTGAACAGCTTGCGCTGGACGGTGCCGATTTCGAGCTGCACTACTGTGTTCGTTCCGTCGAGCGTGGCGCGTTTATCGAGCGCCTGAAGCACTCGCCGTTTGCCGACCGGGTCACACTGCACCTTGATGAACAGCCCGCTACCGCGCTGGATGCCGCCAATGTGCTCGCCCAGCCACATCCCGATACCCATTTGTATGTGTGCGGACCGGGTGGCTTCATGCAACACATCCTCGACAGCGCCCGTGCTGCCGGCTGGCCTGAAGACAATCTGCACCGGGAGTACTTTTCCGCAGCGCCGGTGGACACCAGCAACGACGGCAGCTTTTCTATCGAGATCGCCAGCACCGGTCAGGTGATTGCCGTTCCTGCCAACAAGACGGTCGCTCAGGTGCTCGAAAGCCACGGCATCGATATTCCGCTGTCGTGCGAACAAGGTGTGTGTGGCACATGCCTGACGCGCGTCCTCAAGGGCATTCCGGATCATCGGGATCTGTTTCTGACTGAAGACGAGCAGGCGCTCAACGATCAGTTCACGCCATGCTGCTCACGCTCGAAAACTCCATTGCTGGTGCTCGACATCTGATCAGTCCGAGCGCTGAATGACCTTCATGCGCTCGTTCACGCCGGCACCGAAAATCTCCGCATAGCGCAGGGTCGCATTGGCATGCTCACGCATGATCGCCTCGGCACGAGCGCCCTGCCCGCTCACTAACGCATCCACCACCGCGTGATGCTGCATGTGGGCGAAATTGAAGCGCCGGTATTCGCGAATCAGGTTATCGCGATCCACTGCCAACGCCGTCACCGAGGCAAAAGGCAGATGGTCGTTGCGCGCCAGCGCATCGGCAATTGCGCGGTTCCCGCTGCCTGCCACGATCACTTGATGCAGGCGCATGTTCATGTCGTGATAGACCTCAAGATCATCTTCAGTGACATAACCCTTTTCGAACAAGGCATCGCCCTGCACCAGGCAGGCTTCAAGCTCGTCCCGCGCCTCCTGCGTCAAGCCACGTTCGGCCATCTGCCGCGCCGCCAGCCCTTCCAGAACACCGCGCACGTCGACCGCACCGGCGATTTCCATCGGCGTGATCGAGCGCACCTGAAAACCGCGCCCGCCAAAGGGCACCAGCAGGCCTTCCTGTTCCAGGGTACGAAACGCCATACGCACCGGCATGCGCGACACGCCGAACAGCTCGGCGGTCGGCACTTCCATCAAGCGCTCGCCGGCCGCCAGCTCGCCTGACGCAATCATCTTGCGCAACGCAACAAGAATGGTCTGCCCGGGTTTGCTCATTGACAGGATTCCGTGGAGATCGAAAAACGCATCTTACTCCACGTACACAGGGGAATGGTTCAAGCGCAGTCGATCAGATCCGGCACGAGGCTGCATAACCGAAGGTGCGCTCTTCATCCGGCGTTTCGATCCACACCAGGGTTTGTTCAAAACTGATCGGTGGACTGTAGAAATAACCCTGCACCATCGTGCACCCAAGGCTGGTCAGTGCATTCAGCTCATCCTGCGTCTCGACGCCTTCAATCACGCAGCCAAGAGACATGTCCAGACTCAAGGCAACCAGCGATTTCACGATCTTGTAGCTCGCCGGATTGTCATGCACACCGGTTACAAAACTGCGGTCAATCTTCAGCTTGGTCAGCGCCAGCGCGTGCAACTGACTGAGGCTGGAGTACCCGGTGCCGAAATCATCCAGCGAGATACCGCAACCCAGTTGCCGGAACTGCGCAATGGCCTGCTGAACCTGGGTGATATCCTGCATGACCGCCGTTTCGGTGATTTCCAGATCGAGCCGTGAGGCATCAAAGCCGCTGTTTTCGATGATCTCGACAATGGTACTGACACTTTCCCAGGTCGCGCAGTCGTGCGCCGACAGGTTGAACGACAGTCTGATGGGCGCCGGCCATGACAAGGCCCTCTTCAATGCATGAGTCAGCAAGGGTGCGGTAAGTTTGTTGATCATGCCGATTCGCTCGGCAATCGGAATGAAATGCGCAGGCGATACCGAACCCAGTTCCGGACTGTTCCAGCGGGCCAAAGCCTCGAAAGCCACCGTTTCGCGTGTGCAGCTTTCAATGATCGGCTGAAACAGCACGTAGAACTCGGTCTCCAGATTGGCGCGGCGCAATGCCTGCTCGGTTACGCCATCGGCGTGCAACTGCTCGCGGTGGCTGGCGGAGAACAGGCAGGTAGTTCCGGGATTATGGTTTTTGCCCTGATAAAGCGCGTAGTCGGCAAACTCGAACAGTTGGGTGGCATTGTCTGCGGTGGCCGGGAACGTAGCGAACCCCAGAGTTGCGCCAATCTGGATGGGCATGTCCGACAGCTCGAAGCTTTCATGCATGAGTTCACACAGGTGTTTACCAAACGCCAGCAATGCGTCGTTGCTGATATTACCCTTGATAACCAGAGCGAACTCGTCACCGCCCAGTCGCGACACATGCACTGTATCGCTGGAGGCACTGGTCAGGCGTTCGGCTACCAGCATCAGCAGGCGGTCGCCGGTACGATGCCCATACAGGTCATTGACTGGCTTGAACCCGTCCAGATCCAGCACACCGACCGCCAGCCCGGTTTGCTGCGCCAGCGCCTCCTGCATGGCCGCGTCCAGTGTCTGAAAGAACTGTCGGCGGTTGGGCAACCCCGTCAAACTGTCCTGATTGGCCAGCAGCAGGTTCTCATTGCTCAATTGCTCGGTTCTTACCTGTACGTTCACCAGGCTGGTGAAATCGCGGTATTGATACTGAAGAATGATCAGCATACCAATCGACACCAGCACGATGTTCGCGGCTGTGGCGATGAAAGTAACGTTGTGCGTCGACGCGAAGAAAATAACGAACGCGGTGTTGACCACTACAGCAGTGGTCAACGCCGCAGGCCGCAGGTGCATCATGCAGAAGATGCAGACAATCACGGTGATGCCCATGAAAAACGCCACGTGCGCCTGGGCATAGGCATTGCCATAGGGGTAAAGCGACAGTGACCACGCGGCAAAACCGGCAGCTATCACGCCTGCCAGTCCGTTGGTCCCACGCAGCGTCGCCAGAATGGTGGTTGGCGCGGGTGGCGGCCGGTTTACCGTGAGCAGCCACTTGCGCGCACGAATGGCGCAAACAACCGTGAGCAGCGCCGGAACCAGCAGCGTCAGCCACATCGGAGCAGTTGCCCAATGGGTGAATGCCAACGCCCAGGTGTTGACCAGCAGCACGAAATACATCAACGGCAGTTGGCGGGACAACGCAACGTATTGAGCCTGCAACAGCCTGGGATTATCAGCGGGTACAGACATCACGGTGCGCAAGGCACTCACTAGTTTTTTCAGCATCGCAAGGCTTCTCTGTCACTACAGTCAAAGCGCACGTGGCTTGCTGCTCATCATGTGAGCCAATTAATGATCGGCCCACTTGTCATGCTCTCGGCAGGTGTGATTAATTCTTTACGGTAAAACCGATCCATGCGTCGGTTTAATGGAAATAAACAGGCGATACCCTTTTCGAGCAGGTGCTCGGGTATATCTAAAACGCTTGCAACCCCCCTCTTTTCAATCGTCCCCTATGGGCAGGGAGCATTACCATGAACAGGAAAGTCATTATCGATACGGACATGGGCTGGGACGACGTACTGTCCATCGCCTACCTGATGAAAAGGCCGGACATCGACATAGTCGGTATCACGGTCACTGGATGTGGCGAAACGGATCTCGGCTGGGGCGTCATCATCGCGCAGCATTTACTGGGCATTGGCAACCGTCTCAGTACTGTTGTGGCAAAAGGCACCGATACACCACTTGAGTACGACAACCGGTTTCCTCAACCATTCAAAAACGATATGAATGACATCATGGGCCTTCTGGGAACGCTCAATCCGGCTGCCTTGCCGGCGTTATCAAACCTTCCCGCGTGGGAGTTCATGTATCAGACCGTGAAGAACAGCCAGGATAAAATCACTGTTCTTTCACTGGGTGGCTTTACCAATATTGCGAAGATGCTTTCACTGAGTAATCAGCCCGCAGACTTCCAGATGATCGAGCAGATTGTCGCCATGGCGGGCGCTGTCTATGTTGACGGCAACGTCGCCGCCTTGAACGGCGCTCAAAAGGAGTGGGATCAGGGTGAGGCCTACAGCAGTAACCACTATGCAGAATGGAATGTGTTCGTCGATCCTGTCGCGGCCAATACCGTTTTTCAGTCGAGCCTGCCGTTGACCCTGGTTCCGCTGGACGTCTGCAACCAGGTCATTCTCGACGCCAGCTACTCGCAAAAGATTACGGCGAGCGACCCTGTCGCCACGCTGGTCAGGCAAGTGCTTGAAACCAAATCAGGCACGCACGCCGAAGGTTACCCGGTACCGATATTCGATCCGCTGGCAACCATGCTGATGGCAGGCGGCATTGAAGCGACGAAAGTTGATGAGCAGTTTCTGTCCGTAAATACGAACATCACGCCGCAGGACAATCACTGCGGACAGATACAAATACAAGGCAGCGGTTCACGAACCATCACCTCCGTGCTGGGTGTGTCGCAGTTCGCGTTCAGCGCGAATTTTGCTCAGGTCATCAACAACCGGACATGAACTAGGCGCGACCTAGACTCAGTTCGCCGCCACCTGAGCCCTATCGGCTTGCATGACCAGCGCTTTGAGCGATGCATCGAATTGTTTCAGCGCATTGACCTGCAGCTCGCGCTGCTGGTCAATCTGTGCGGCAATTTCTGGAGCAGCTTTGCCCTGCACCCAGACCGAGGTCATCTCCTTGACCACCTCACCTTCTGCCTTGCCGATGTATTGCAGATTGGTGTCATAAAACCGGGCCATGAACCGCGCTTCGACCTGACTATTGCGCTTGCTTACCAGGCGGTTATAGGTGTCAAGCATCACCACCACGTCGGGGCGCGCTTTCATCAGCGCGTCGAGGTTGTCGTAAACGGTCACCGAAGCGAACTCTTTCTGCAATGAGCCCACCAGCCAGTCGGTTGCGAGTTTCGGGTCCGAACTGCTGATGAATGCATTGCGGATGCGCGAATCGAGCGCGCCGTTCTGTCCGCTCCTGAGTGCTACCGAGTGATAGTTGTTCAGGTACTGGAGGTTACTGACGGTGTTTTCGCTATACAACACGCCCACTGACTGAGTGTGTTGCAGACTGGAGGCGCTGTCGGCCACCGGCATGAAATGGCAAGACTGTTCGGAGACCGTAGAGACTGACGAGACGGCAGCATTGGCTGGCGCAGTGAGCATCATGCTGGTGCTTAGCACAGCAGCAAACGTCAACAGGTTAAACATTCTCATCGCGTCGTCTCCCTTTGGAGCAGGTGGCTATGGCGCCATCCTCCTCCTTTGCCGGAAAAACAGAACTTGCCTTGCTTGATGATGACTATCGACTGAATGAATGATAGTTGATGCCAACGCACTGCAAGGTTTTTCGCGTCAATTTTCATCCGCCCTGACAGCCGCGCGAATGGCCTTGAGCAGCATCCGGGACGCCGGATTGTCATTATCGGCACGCCAGACCAGATGCAACTCGCTCTGCACGCCCTCGCCCAGATCAATGTCACGAAAAACGACGTCCTTGAACACCACATTGGTCGCACAGCGCGGTACCAGTGCCAGGCCCATACCGGCGTTGACCAGCGCCAGAATAGTCAGTGACGACCCAAGCCATTGGACATATTCCGGGGCCACTCGTGCGGAACGAAACATACCAGTCAGCAGTTCGTTGAACGGTGGGTACGCCGAATGCGAATACATCAGAAATGGCGCGCCCTCCAGATCAGCCACCGTAACTGAATCAGCGTGAGCCAGCCGATGATTGCCCGGCACCGCCAGCACGAATGGCTCTCGCACCAGGCATTCGCTCTCGTAGCCCGGCTGAAACAGCGGCGCTCGCACGATACCCAGGTCAATGCGTCGCGCCCTGAGTGCTTCGTGCTGCTGATAGGTGTTCATTTCAGTCAGGGAAATCTTCACCTGTGGCTGCTTGAGCCGCGCCTCGGCGATCACTCGGGGCAGAAATTCGTACACCGCGCTGCCGACAAAACTGATGGTCACCGAACCAATATCGCCTTCGGCAAAGCGCCGCGCGGAGATGGCTGCCTGCTGCGCACGCTCCAGCAAGGTCTGCGCTTCAATGAAGAACGCCCTGCCCGCTGCGGTCAGGGCCACACTGCGGGTGCTGCGCGTGAACAGCTCGACACCGAGATTGTGCTCGAGTATCTGGATTTGCCGGCTCAGCGGCGGCTGGGTCATGTTGAGCCGTTCGGCGGCGCGCCGGAAATTGAGTTCCGTGGCCACCGTGGTGAAGCAGCGCAGCTGAGAAAGCTCGAACATTGATCCACTCCCGGTATCAATCAAGTCACTAACTGGATTGGACGGGAATAATACACCCCCTCATGATCGACTCATCCCCAAAAAAACAATGAATGGGAGTCGCCTCTTGAATACCGTCCCTGGCACTACGGACCGCACGGTGCTTGCCCGTGCGGCCTCCAAGGTGAAACGCCACGTATTGCCGCTGTTTGTGGTGATGTTCATCGTCAATTACATAGACCGGGTCAATATCGGTTTTGTACGCAGCCATCTGGAAACCGATCTGGGCATCGGTGCGGCGGCCTACGGGCTGGGCGCCGGATTGTTTTTTGTCGGCTACGCACTGTTCGAAGTACCTTCCAACATGCTGTTGCAGCGCTACGGCGCGCGCGCCTGGCTGACCCGCATCATGTTTACCTGGGGCGCGGCCGCGATGGCCATGGCGTTCGTTCAGGGTGAAACCAGTTTCTACGTGCTGCGTTTCATTCTGGGTGCCGCCGAAGCTGGCTTCTTTCCCGGCATCATCTATTACTTCACCCAATGGTTGCCTTCCAGCGATCGCGGCAAGGCCATGGCGCTGTTTCTCAGTGGCTCGGCAATCGCTTCGGTAATTTCCGGCCCGGTATCCGGCGCGCTGCTGGGCATCGAGGGCCTGAGTCTGCACGGCTGGCAGTGGATGTTCCTGATCGAAGGCTTCGCTTCCATAGTGCTGTGCGGATTCGTCTGGTTCTGGCTGCAATCACACCCGCATGAAGCCACTTGGCTGAGCGACGAAGAAAAAGCCGCACTCAGCACCGCCATAGCCGAAGAGCAACGTCTGCGCGAAGCAACTCAGACCGTCAGGCCGTCGGTATTCCGCTTGCTGGCGGACCGGCAGATTCTGCTGTTCTGCTTCATCTACTTTTCGGTGGCGCTGACCATTTACGGCGCTACCTTCTGGCTGCCAAGCATGATCCGCAAGATGGGCAGTTTCAGCGACTTTGAGGTCGGCCTGTTCAACTCGGTGCCGTGGATCATCTCCATTGTGGCCATGTACGGCTTTGCCGCACTGGCGGCACGCTTCAAGCACCAACAGGCCTGGGTCGCTGTGACGCTGGTGATCGCCGCCGTCGGCATGTTCATGTCCACCATTGGTGGTCCGGTGTTTGCTTTTGTCGCCATCTGTTTCGCAGCAATCGGTTTCAAGGCCGCATCGGCATTGTTCTGGCCGATCCCTCAGGGCTATCTGGACGCGCGCATTGCCGCAGCGGTCATTGCGCTGATCAACTCCATCGGCAACCTCGGCGGCTTCGTCGCGCCCACTACGTTCGGTTTTCTGGAGCAGACCACCGGTTCGATTCAGGGTGGTCTTTATGGGCTGGCTGCCACCTCGTTACTGGCTGCCGTCGTGATTTTCTTTGCTCGCACCACCCCGCGTGGGGATCTGCGCCGCCCGTCCAGAGATGAGCCAGCCACACCGCACCGCGCCGTCGTGCCTGGCACCCCTTCCAGCCTCAAACCCTGATCACCGGGAGACCGCCCTTTGAAAATCATACGTGTGACCGTAACCCCAATCGCCTTTCGCGATCCGCCGCTGCTCAACGCCAGCGGTATCCATGAACCTTTCGCCCTGCGCTCAATCATCGAAGTGGAAAGCGACAACGGTTACATCGGCCTCGGCGAAAGCTATGGCGACGCCCCGGCGCTGGCCATTCAGCAACAGGTGCAGAACCAGTTGATCGGGCTCGACCCGTTCAACCTCAATCAACTGCGCAGCATCGTTCAGGCGACGGTTGCGGCACACAAACCTGCCAGCCTCGCCGGTGCTGAACTGGCACCGGGTTCGCACGCCAGCAAAGCGGTAAGCAACGCTTATTCAGCATTCGAGGTGGCGTTTCTGGACCTGCAGGCACGTTCCATGAACCTGCCGTTGGTGGACCTGCTCGGCGGTGCCATTCGTGACCAGATACCCTTCAGCGCCTACCTGTTCTTCAAGTACGCGCAGCATGCCGATGCGCCTTACGCGCCCGACAGCTGGGGTGAAGCGCTCAGCGAAGAACAGATTGTCGCCCAGGCACGGCGCATGATCGAAGCCTATGGCTTCAAAAGCATCAAGCTCAAGGCCGGTGCGCTGGAGCCGGAACATGAGGTGTCCTGCATCAAGGCATTGAAAAAAGCCTTCCCCGGCTACCCGCTGCGTATCGACCCCAACGGCAACTGGTCGCTGGAAACCTCGTTTCGCATGGCAGAGCTGCTGGGCGATGACCTGCAGTACTACGAAGACCCAACCCCTGGCCTGGAGGGCATGTCCGAATTGCACAAGCGCACCGGCCTGCCGCTGGCGACCAACATGGTCGTGACCGATTTCGATGAATTTCGACGCAGCGTGGCCCTCGACAGCGTGCAGATCGTACTCGCCGACCACCATTACTGGGGCGGCCTGCGCGACACCCAGGCGCTGGCGAAGATGTGCGACACCTTCGGCCTCGGTGTGTCGATGCACTCCAACTCGCATCTCGGGATCAGCCTCATGGCCATGGCCCACGTCGCTGCGTCCGTGCCCAATCTGGACTACGCCTGCGATACGCACTACCCGTGGCAGGAACCGGATGAGGAAGTCATCAAGGGCGGCAAGCTGCCGATTGTCGACGGCTGCGTCAGCATCACCCGCGCGCCGGGCCTGGGCCTTGAGCTGGATTACGACCAGCTTGGCAAGCTCAACGATCAGTACCACAGCTGTGGCATTCGTCAGCGCGATGACGTGAAGCAGATGCAGAAGTACCAACCGCAATGGAAGGCCGTAAAACCAAGGTATTGAGCACGTTTTGGCAGCGTCAGTCAGACCGTGGCGCAGAACTGGCCGGCGGGTAGATACTCGGCGCATCCTGCCGGGTGCGACCACGGATCAAGGCTTCGGGGTTGCGGCTTATATAATCGGTCAGGACCCTCACCGAACGAGCCGTACGCTGAACTTCGTCCATCGTCCGGTTGACTTGCTGACGTACCGGCGAGTCTTCTGCAAGGGCCGCCCCGGCTATCTCCATCGTGTTTCGGGACTGCCCCAGAACAGTGTGAAGTTCGGGCATCACGTCCGCGTTGAACAGCTTGAACGTCTTGTGCGCTTCGTCAAGGCTGCCATTCAGATTACCGGCGATCTCCTGCACCGGCAATTTGCTGACCTTTTCAACGATCAGTTGTACCTGCTCCTGCATCTTCTCCAGTTCTCCCGGTACCGTGGGGATTATCAGCGGCCGTGCGTTGACATCGAATTGAACCGGCGCAGCGTTGGCAAAGAAACCCAGAGAAACATAAAGCTGCCCGGTCAGCAGGCTCGCACTGCGAGGCTGTGCGCGCAGCCCCTGTTTGACGAAGTCGGCGATCAACTGCGTGGTACGCGAATCGTCGGGTGTGCCCAATGTCTCTACGATCTTTTCGTTGGCCTGCCCAAGGCGGTCCGGGTAGATAACCGCCCCTACAATGCTGGAAAAAGATTTGCTGGCCGCATCGTAGTCAAGATCGACGGAGACCACTCGCCCCAGATTTATGCCCATGAACTCGACGGGCGAATTGACTTCAAGGCCACGCAAGGACTGCTTGAACATCATGCGGATATAACCAGGCTCGCCATCGGGCGGTGACAGCGCCTTTTGCTGATCTTCGAACAGCTTGAAACGTGCATGCTCTGCAGCCCTTGGCGCGCTCGAACCGTATCCCGGCTCAACGAAGGCCACACCTCCGGCCAGTAACGTCGAAACCGATTCAGTCTTTATCTTCAGCCCATCAGCATCAACCGTCAGGCCAATACCGCTGGCGTTCCAGAACCGTGTGTCGGTGGTCACAAACCTGTCGTTGGGGGCATTGATGAAAATTTCCGCATCCACACCTTTGCCATCCTCGGACAAATGACAGGCAACCACTTGACCGACTTGAATGCGCCGATAATAGACAGGAGAACCGACATCGAGTGAGCCCATGTCCTCGGCGTGCAGGGTAAAACGTGTGCCTTTTGCGCCAAACGTGAGGGGTGGTGGGCTTTCCTGACCAATAAAGTGTTTTTTCGGGTGCTCGGACGTCCCGCTGTCTGCTGCGATAAACGGCCCGGAAAGCAGGGTATCCACGCCGGAAACGCCCTTGGCCCCGATACGCGGGCGCACCACCCAGAACATGGAGTCCTCGGCAGTGAAGGCACTGGCGTCGGCATTCAGATCCACTGTCGCCACAACACCCGTACGGTCTTTGCTGAGGGCGACGGCCGACACCTCGCCGATCACGACATTTTTGACCTTGACCCTGGTCTTATGCGCTTCAAGCCCTTCGGCGCTTTGAAAACTGATGAAGATTCTCGGCCCTTTCGACAGTGAACTGCTGATCAACAGCGATACGCATACCAGAGCAGCAATCACCGGAATCAGCCATACCGGCGAGGCACCGAATCGCCTTTTTCCAGTGATTGAAGCGCCAATTGTCGATGCAGAAACGGAACCTGAGCGATCAGACATTTTTTCCTCTGAGGCGCCCACACGGGGTCATGCCGACGGTTAATACTGTCGGCAGAACTCTGAACGTCGACTATCAATAAACCCTCAAGGAAATATCAAGATTTGATCAAGGCAGCGGGTCGAACTTCAATTCGCTGAGGCTTTGCACCTTGTCTTCACGAACCATTTTGTATTCGGTATTCGGGCCGATCCACTGCGCCCAGATCGCGTCGATTTCACCTGCCGCTTCCATCGCGCGTAGCGATTCGTTGACCTTGGCCAAAAATGCCGGCTCGCCCTGACGCATGCCGGCACCGATAGGCTCCAGCGCCATCGGTTCCTTGGCAATTGCCAGCTCCACACCACTGGCCTTGGCCTGCCCGACCAGCTTGATCGCGGTCATGGTGTTGGTCACCAGGCCCACCACTTTGTTCTGTTGCAGCGCCATGTAGGCAGAACCGGTGTCCTGGAAGGTCACAGGCGTAGCATCAGCCAACCGAATCGACTGTTCGGACGTAGAGCCTTTGGTCGAGCTGATGCGTTTGCCTTTGAAAAAGGATTTCGGTTGATCGGCATTGGCGGCGCGCACTACCAGCGTTTCCTTGGCGATGTAGTACGGATCGCTGAACTGGATCTGGTCGGCGCGGCTCTTGGTATAGGCCAGGTTGGCGAAAATCACGTCAACGCGGCCCATTTTGACTTCCGGAATACGCGCTTCGACAGACAGCGGCTTGAGCTCCAGCTCGACGCCCATGTGTTTCGCCAGCGCCTTGCAGAGGTCGACGTCCATGCCTACCAGTTCACGGGTTTTCGGGTCCGGTGCCGAGAACGGCGGCACATCGGCATAGACGCCGCAACTCAGGCTTTTCTTGCTCATCACATCACTGAGCTGATCAGCGTGGGCAACCGCAACAGCCAGTGGCGACAACGCCAGTGCAGCCAGCAAAGACTTCATACGCATGGTGAGACTCCTGGAAATGAATTGAGGGATTCGCTTAAACAAGGGCCTGCGCTCAATGGCTGCGCAGGTCGGAAATGAAGCGTTGGGCACGCGGGTGTTCAGGCTGCTGAAAGAATGCCTCCGGGCTGGATTTTTCGAGGATCTGCCCCGCATCCATGAACCAGATGGTGTCGGCCACTTCACGGGCAAAATTCATCTCGTGAGTGACGCACATCATGGTCATGCCCTCTTTAGCCAGGCCTTTCATGACACTGAGCACCTCGCCGACCATTTCCGGGTCGAGTGCGCTGGTGGGCTCGTCAAAGAGCATCACGGGCGGTTCCATGGCCAGCGCCCGGGCAATCGCCACGCGCTGCTGCTGGCCGCCGGACAACTGCGCCGGGTAAGCGCCGGCCTTGTGTGCCAGCCCGACTCGCTCCAGCAGTTCCATGGCCCTGGCGCGCGCTTCACTGCTCTTCAAGCCACGGACCTTGGTCGGGGTCAGGATGATGTTGTCGAGCACCGACAAGTGCGGAAACAGATTGAAGCTCTGGAACACGAAACCCACGCGGCTGCGCAGCCGATTGACGTTGGCGTCGGTACCGTTCACGTCACGGCCGTCAAACAGAATCTGGCCTTCTTGCACGTCCTCAAGACGATTGACGGTGCGGATCAGTGTCGACTTGCCCGAGCCTGAGGGCCCGCACAGCACTACCACTTCGCCGCGCTGCACCTCGGCGGTGATATCGGTCAGGGCCTGGTACTCGCCATACCATTTATTGATCCTGGAAAACATGATCATCGGATGCATTGGGCAACCCTCAATTATCGGTAGTCAAAGGCCGGGGAACAGGTGCAGGCGACACGCTGCCCTCCCGTTTGCGGGCAATCCGCCGTTCCACCACTGCGGCCAGCCGGGTCAGGCCGTAGCACAGCACGTAGTAGGTGATCGCCAGAATGAAGAACACCTGAAACGGCTTGGTCAGCAGCTGGTTGTTGATCTGATTGGCGGCGAAGGTCACTTCCTGGACGTTGATCACGTAGCCCAGCGACGTTTCCTTGATGATCGAAATGAACTGGCTGATCAGGCTTGGCAATGCGTTGTACAGCGCTTGCGGCAGAATCACCCAGACCGTGGTGCGCATGTAGCCCATGCCCAGCGCGCGTGACGCTTCGTACTGACCAGCCGGCAGCGCCTGAATGGCACCGCGGATGATTTCGCACAGGTAGGCGCTCTGATAGACCACCAGCGTGCAGAGCATGGTGGTGAAGCCGGTGATGTTATGACCGATCAGCAGCGGGACCAGAAAGTAAGTCCAGAAAATCACCATCAGCAGCGGAATGCCGCGCATCACATAGACCCAGACCGTGGCCGGGTAACGCAGCCAGCGCCACGGCGAAACCCGCGCCAGCGACAACAGCAGCCCCAGCGGAAAGGCCAGCAACAGCGCCAGCGCCGCCAGCATCAGTGTTGAAACCAGCCCGCCCATCGGGCCGTGAGGATATTGGCCGACCAGCAGCAAGGTCCAGTTATCGCGAACAATCGTGAACACATCGAACATCGCCGCCTACCTCGCCATGGCTTTGCTGAAATGCCGGGCCAGCAACGCACCCAGGCCCATCAGCATCAGTGAAATGGCCAGGTAGACCACAGTTGCGACCAGATACGCCTCGAAGGTGCGAAAGGTGTAGTTCTCGACCTCGCGAGTGGCATAGGTCAGCTCGACGACGCCGATGGCCATGACCAGGCTGGTGTTCTTGAACAGCAGCACCGTGTGATTGATCAATGACGGCAGGCAGTTGCGAACGCCTTGCGGCAGGATCACGTAACGCATCGAACGCACATAACCCAGGCCCAATGCGCGCGATGCTTCGACTTGCCCGGCCGGAATGGCGCGCAAGCCGCTGCGGATGTCCTCACTGAAGTAAGCCGCCTGGCACAGCCCCAGCGCGATCACCGAAAAAAGGTACTCAGTGCTGTAGTTGGCCAGCCAGAGCTGCGTGCTTTCGGTGAGCAACGTCGGAATACCGAAATACCAGAGCATCAGTTGCACCAGTGTCGGCACGTTGCGGTGGTAGGACACATAGCCCGCCACCAGACGCTCGGCGTATTTGTTGCCGGTCAGGCGAATCGACACCAGCAGCAAGGCCACCGCCATTGCCATGCACCAGGCAACGAACGCCAGTTGCAGGGTTGTCTCTATGCCCTTGACGATCAGCTCGGCATATTCGCCCTGCAGGATCGCCGAAAGATCGAATTTACTCGTCATGGTTGTTCCCATAGACATTCAGCCAGGGCAGAAGCAAGGCACCAGGGGTACTGGTGCGGGTGTCGCGTGGCGGCTGGTGCCGCTCTCGTGATGGGTACAGCGCTTGCAGCGAGGCGCAGTCTCAGCCTTCATAGTCCTGCGGACGCGCGGTCGACAGCCCGCCGGGTACCTGTAACGTCGGGGTGATTTCCATATGGCCGATGTTGACCGCGATGGGCGCAGCGATCACGTAGGCGATTGCATCGGCAATGTCCTTGGCCACAGGCAGCTCATAGCCCTCGATAAAGCGTTTGCGCACTTCCTCGGAATCGCCATGCACATGGGCGAAAATATCCGTAGCCACACGCCCGGGGCAGATTTCGGTCACCCGCACGCGCTTGCCGAACGCATCGATACGTAACTGACGAGAAAGCATGCTCACGGCAGCCTTGGTGGCGTGGTACGTCGAGTTGCCGCCGAAGTTGTAGGCGGCGGCAATCGAGCTGATGTTGATGATGTGCCCGTTGTCACGCTCGACCATCCCCGGCAACGAAAGCCTGGCGATCTGCAATACCGCGCGCAGGTTCACATCGACCAGCAGATCAATTCCTTCGGCGTCGGCCTTGAGCAGCGAACCGGGCCGGTCGACCCCGGCGTTGTTGACCACAACATCGAACTGATGGGCCTGGAACAATGCGGTCAGACCGGCCAGATCAGTCACGTCAATAGCATGCGCAATGCAGCCGGTGCGCTGCGCCAGGGCCGCCAGCTTGTCTGCACTGCGCGCCAGCGCATGAACCTGCAGACCTTCGGCACACAGCCGTTCGACGACGGCTTCGCCAATGCCGGAAGAAGCGCCGGTGACCAGCGCGGTTTTGTAATCGGAAAAAGGCATGTCGGGGTTTCCTTGAATAAGCGTCGATCAGTCGTGCCGCTATTTAATGCTGATCGTCTTGTACCGGACTTTAACGAGCGTCATGGGCAGCGACCAAGACACAATGGTTGTGTGGCAATAAGCTGCGCTTATGACCCGAGCAGCTGTGAAACCGGGGTGATGACACCGCCCTGCTCTTCGATACTTTGGCGAATGCTGCGCGCCAGCTCCACCGCCCCCGGCGTGTCGCCATGCAACAGGATTGATTGGGCATTGACCGCCACGCGCTTGCCGCTCAGGGTCGTAACCGTGCCGTCCTGCAACAGTTGCGCAACCCTGGCGCGAACCTGCTGCGGGTCCTTGACCACCGCCCCGGCAATGCCACGCGGCACCAGCAGGCAGTTTTCGTCGTAGGCACGGTCGGCCAGAAACGTGGTCGCGACTCTCAGGCCGCACGCTTCGGCGGCCTGTTCGATCGCCGCGCTGCTGGATGAACTGATGATCATCCGCGCATCGAAACCGGCGACCGCCTTGACCAGCGGCCTGGCCAGTTCGGCATTGGCCGCGGCCATATTACCCAGCGCGCCGTGGAAGCTCATGTGCGTCACGCGGTATCCGGCAGCGGCTGCAATGCCTGCCAGAGCGCCCAACTGATACACCACGATGCTGCACAACTCGTCGAGTTCGATGTTCATTCTGCGCCGCCCGAACCCCTGCAGATCAGGAAAACCGACATGTGCGCCGAGATCGATGCCCAGCGCTTTGGCGCGGTGCACGGTGTTATTCATGATTAATGGATCACCGGCATGAAAACCACAGGCCACGTTGGCCGAGGAGATCAGTTGCATCAGTGCCTCATCCTCACCCATGGTCCAGGGGCCGAAGCCCTCACCCAGATCAGCGTTCAGATCGATGCGCATCGTGTCACTCCTCCAGTTCAATCAGCGGCTGGCCGTAACCGACCCGTTCATGCTCGGCAGCCAGAAAACGCGTCACACGCCCTGCCTGCTGGCTGCGCACCGGCAGATATAGCAGGCCGATGCGCAACAGGCCCAGCAACTGCCCGACTGCAACGGTATCGCCGGGTTTTACGTAGCTGTTTTTTTCGTCGGGGTGTCTCAATACAAAAACGCCGGGGTTATCCGCAGCTATTACAAGCGCAGTGGCTGGCGGCTGTTCGACTGCGACGTCCACGTCAGCTCGCGATGCAGGGTTATCCGCACGTACACCGCGTCGGATCAACAACTCGAACCCTGGTCGTTTCAGTTCAAGAACCGTGAGCCCGGCATCACGAATCCAGCCTGCCAGTTGGCGAATTTCATTGATGTTCATCAGCGATGTCCTTGCAGGCCGCGCAGCGCAAGCAAGCGCCGGGCGTCTTCGATGAAGGCGTGATTGGTGTCCAGTGCCTCGACGGCCTCCTCGTAGCTGCATTGCACGAAGCGCACCTTGCTGCCGATGGGGGCCTGACCGAGACGCCACAGGTCGGCTTCGATAACCGTCGCAAACTTTGGATAGCCGCCGCTGGGCTGGGCATCGCGCATTTGCACAATCGGCTGGCCGCCGTGGGGCACCTGAATCACCCCGGGCACAATGCCGTGAGAGCGAATTTCCAGCGCCTCCCTTGGCAATAGGGGCGTACCTTCCATGCGATAACCATAGCGATTGCTTTGCGTGGTGATTTTCCACTCGCCGGCAAAAAATGTTTGTTGGGCTTCAACGCTGAAGCAGTCGAACTCGGCGGCAGGCAGTACGCGTATGGCCGGTAGCTCGTCGATAATCAACGGCAAGGCCGCCGCAGCAGATTGCAGACCAAAATCACCAGCGCGCGGTTGATTAGCCGCACCGGCGGGAATCAGATCGCCCTGCTGCAAGGCGCGGCCCTGCCAGCCACCAAATGCACCGCGCAATTGCGTGCTGCGCGAGCCCAGAACCTGCGGCACATCCACACCGCCCGCCAGGCATAAATAGGCGCGACTGCCCGTCGTTGGGTAACTCAGCTTCAACACCTGATTCTTGCGCGCCTGAGCGACCCAGTTACCCGGCAGTCGCTCGCCATCCAGCCGTGCAGAACAGGCAGCACCGGTGATAGCAAAAGTGCAG
Organism: Pseudomonas sp. ICMP 3272; assembly: GCF_001466905.1. NCBI lineage: Bacteria > Pseudomonadati > Pseudomonadota > Gammaproteobacteria > Pseudomonadales > Pseudomonadaceae > Pseudomonas > Pseudomonas sp. ICMP 3272. Next base: position 75,118 of record NZ_LKEK01000086.1, on the reverse strand, counting down.
TCCTCGACAAAACGCACTTCGAACGGGAACAGTGGAATTTCGATGCCTGCCGCGTCCTCATCGTTGCCCAACAACAAATTGCCGAGCCGCAACGACAGCGTGTCCATTGCGCCGGAGGTGCCGACGCCGTAGCCTAGGCTGCCATGCCGGCCCAGATCCTGGATCGTCGCCAGTGCGGTGGCGCTGATAACTTCGATCATCGAATGATCCTCTCGATACGCAAGCGCAGTTGATCGCCGGGCTGCAACAGCGCCGGAGGGTTCTGATCAGCGTCGAAAAACACCATTTCCGTGCGCCCTATCGTGTTCCAGCCACTGGGACCAGCCGAAGCGGAGATACCCGTCTGCACGCCGCCGATGGAAACCGAGCCGGCACCGATATCGAGTACCGGCACTTTGCGCCGAGGCGTCGCAAGACGCTGATCCATGCCGCCCAGATAGCAATAACCGGGGTGGCTGCCCAAGGCGTACACCGGGTAAAGCGGTTCGCAGTGCAGATTGGCGATGGTCTCGATATCCAGTCCGGTATGGGCGATGACATCGGCCATGTGCGGTCCGCCGTCACCGCCATACACCACCGGCAGCTCGATGATCCGGCCTTGCAACGGCAGCGGCTGGCATTGCTCCCAGGCCTCCAGCAAGCGGGTTTTCAAGCCGGTCAGGTCGCGTGGCGGCGCTGCGAAGGTCAGCATCAGGTTGTTCATGCCCGGCACCGCTTCGCGCACCTGCGGCCAGTCCTTGCTCAGGCTGGCCAGCGCCCATATGCGTTGCTGCGCTGCCAGCTCAAGCTCGCCGGGTGCTTCGAACAGCAAGGCGGTGGTTCCCAGCAAAGTGATTCGTGGCGGCAACTGCTGGAGGGTCATGGCTGGCTCCTTGTCTGTAACCAGCGCTCCAGGTGGTGAATGTCCATGCCACCCTTGCAGAACACCGGGTCCTGCAAAATGTCGCGATGCAGCGCGATGTTGGTAGAGATTCCCTCAACGCGCATTTCGCTCAGCGCCAGGCGCATACGTGCCAAAGCCTCATCGCGACTGGCACCGTGGGTGATGACCTTCGCCACCATCGAATCGTAATAAGGCGGAACGCGATAACCGTGGCTCACATGCGAGTCGACCCGTACGCCAAAACCACCAGGAATCTCCCAGCGGGTGACTAGCCCCGGCGTAGGCATGAAGCTGCGCGGGTCCTCGGCGTTGATCCGGCATTCCAGCGAGTGGCCCGACACGCTGACGTCGGCCTGGCTGAAACTCAGGCGCTCGCCCATCGCCATGCGAATCTGCTGCTGAACGATGTCGATTCCGGAAGTCATTTCCGTGACCGGGTGCTCGACCTGTAGGCGAGTATTCATTTCGATGAAATAGAACTCGTCGTTTTCAAACAGGAATTCGAACGTGCCTACGCCCTGGTAACCGATCTGCCGGCAGGCCAGTGCGCAACGTTCGCCCACTCTGGCCATGAGTGCCGGGTCGATGCCCGGTGCAGGCGCCTCTTCAAGCACCTTCTGATGTCGCCGCTGCATCGAGCAATCCCGCGAGCCAAGCCAGACGGCATTGCCATAGGCATCGCACAGCACCTGAATCTCGACATGGCGCGGCTGGCCCAGAAACTTCTCGATATACAACTCGGGATTGCCGAAGGCCCGGCGGGCTTCTTCGCTGGTCAGCGCAATTGCATCGAGCAATTGCTGCTCTTCCTGAACCACGCGCATGCCCCGCCCGCCGCCACCGCCAGCGGCCTTGACGATGACCGGGTAACCAATGTCACGGGCAATTTTCAGGATACCTTGCGGATCGGCAGGCATGCTGGTGTCCGGGCCTGGCACGCACGGCACGCCAGCCTCACGCATTGCCCGCTTGGCCGCGACCTTGTCGCCCATCACCCGAATGCAGGCGGCACTGGGGCCGATGAACGTCAGGCCAGCCTGTTCGATGCGCTCGGCGAACGCGGCGTTTTCAGACAGAAACCCGTAACCGGGATGGATCGCCTGAGCACCGGTCAACTGCGCAGCGTAAAGCACGGCAGCCTGATTCAAATAACTCTGCCCCGGCGCGGCCGGGCCTATGCACAGTGACTCATCGGCCTGCCGTACATAGCTGGCATCGCGATCCGCTTCGGAATAGACCGCAACCGTACTCAGGCCCAGCCCTTTGCAGGCGCGCTGGATACGCAGGGCAATTTCGCCGCGGTTGGCGATCAACACTTTATCGAACATCAAAAACCCCTGATCTGTGAACCCGGAAGGCAGCCGCACGGCCACCCAAGACCTTCAACCGATGCTGAAAAGCGCTTGTCCGGCCTGAACCTCTTCGCCGTTGGCAACCAGAATGGCGGTCACGACCCCTGCCTTTTCAGCCGTCACCGGATGAAACATCTTCATGGCTTCAACCACTGCCAGGGTCTGTCCCACTTCGACTAACGTGCCGACTTCAACGAAGGGCGGCTGGTAGGGCGCCGGGGTCAGGTGCAAGACCCCATACAGCGAGGCGCACGCCTGAGCCTCTTGCGCATTGGCAGTTGCACTTGCCTGAGAGGAAGCAGCAGCGTCGGTTGCAGGCGCTTTCAGCGACGTTGATGCAGATGGACTGACGCCGCTGGCGGCCTCGACCGACTCACGCAGCAAGCGCAACTGCGTATCGCCTTCAGACAGGCTGAGTTCACTCAGGTCCGATTCGGCCATCAGGTCGATAAGTGCTTTGATACGTTCCGGTTTCATGCAAGAGCCCTTGCCTGGCAAAAGAAATGTGGCTGAGGGCAATGTAACGAGAGCGATTTTTGACCGCCAAGACGGTTTGACTGTGGGGTGATAAGCGCCCCTTATGACGCCGGGGTTACTCTGTACGGCGATTGCCGCGCATCTCTGCGACCAGTTCCAGTAGGATGGCCTTGACCGCCTGGGCCGGAACCGAAAGCGGCAAGTGGCCTGACAGGCACAGGGCCAGCGGCGCTTCGATCTCGGGTTCGACGATCCGGCTCAGGTTGACCGCATGCGTATCGGCGAGCACCCGCGCAGCCGACTCGGGAAGAATGGTCGAGCCGAATCGATCCGCCACTGCGGCGGCCAGAGTCGTCGATGATTCGACTTCTGCCACCACCCGGGCACTGCGCTCGATGCGCACAAATGCCTCGTCCACCAGACGGCGGATGGTGTTGTAGGTGCGCGGTAACAGCAGGTCGATATCGGCCAGCTCGGCGAGCGCTATTTCCTCGCAGCCCTGAAGCGTGTCCTGGGCGCTGACCAGATATAGTTGCTCGCGAATCAACGGCACAAAACTCAGGCCATGCACCTCGCGCCCGCCATAAAGAACGGCCATGTCCATGCGCCCGTTCATGATCAGTTCGCTCAGCGTGGTGCCAAAGTTCTCGTTGAGGTACAGCAGTATACCCGGATGACGCTCGCGCACCCTTTTGAGCAACGGCAGCGACAAGGTTGACGCAGCAGTGCCCGGGGCCAGCCCTACCGACACCGGCCCCGACAACGCCAGGCCGCTGGCGTTGACATCACTTTGCGCCTGCTCGCACTGACGCAGGATGACCTGAGCATGGCCATACAAAACCTTGCCCGCCTCGGTCGGGGTAACGCCGCGCTTGGTGCGGATCAGCAACTGCTGCTGCAACTCGGCTTCCAGCGTCACCAGTTGCTGGCTTAACGCAGGTTGCGCGATGTGCAGTACATCGGCGGCTTGGGTGAGGCTGCCGATGTCGACAATTTTCACAAAGTATTTCAAGCGGCGAAGGTTCAAGGTGCTGCACTCCAGAGTCACGACCCCGATGCTTCAGCAAGACACAGGCCAGCTCTGAAAAAACCAGACATAAGCAATTGCTATGTCAGCAACTGCCGAGCGTGTTCGCAACGCATGGATGCCCCCGCAGGCATTGCTCGCCCGCTTTTGGTGCAGCACTGGTTCATCTGCGGTCATAAGCGCTGCCTATCAACCCAGAACAAACTCGTCTTATGGCCTGCACTCTGCAGGCTCGTAACGTATTCCCCGTCAAGGCCATCAACGAGGAATGCCAACGTGACCGCATCTCGCATCGCTGCCCGCGTGCTCCGCATCAAACCATCGCCCAGCAGCGCTGCTGCCGATCGGGCCAATGAACTGCGGCGCGCAGGCAAGTCGATCATCAATCTGGTGGTTGGCGAACCCGACTTCGATACGCCTGCCCACATTCGTCAGGCCGCCTCTGCCGCCATCGAAAACGGTGAAACCCGCTACACGCTGAACGCCGGTACGGCCGCCCTGCGCGAGGCCATTGTTGCCAAACTCCAGCGTGAAAACGGCCTGAGCTACGCCCCCGGCCAGATCGTAGTCACCAGCGGTGCCAAAGCTGCGATCTTCAATGCCTTCGCAGCGACCCTGGGCATTGACGACGAAGTGCTGATCCCCGCGCCGTATTGGGTGTCATACCCAGACATGGTGCTGGCCTGCGATGGTCGCCCGGTGACCTTACCGTGCCCCGAAGACAATCAGTTCAAGCTCACCGCCGAGCAACTGCGCCACGCAATCACGCCGCGTACCCGCTGGCTGCTGCTCAACTCGCCGAGCAACCCGACCGGCGCGACCTACAGCGCAACTGAATGGCGGGCACTGGCCGACGTGCTGCTCGACTACCCGGACGTGCTGGTCATGACCGATGATATTTACGAACACATTCGCTATGACGACACCCCGCTCAGCCATCTGCTGACTGTCGAACCCGCCCTGCGCGAGCGTGTGCTGATCATCAATGGTGTATCAAAAACCTACGCCATGACCGGTTGGCGCATCGGTTACGCTGCAGGCCCCAGCGATATCATCAACGCAATGGCCACCCTGCAATCGCAATCCACCAGCAACGCCTGCTCGGTGAGCCAGGCCGCCGCAGTGGCAGCTCTTGATGGCGACCAGTCGTTTGTCGGCGAGAGCGTCAAGGTCTACAAACAACGCCGCGACCGCTGCCTGGAGTTGATCAACGCGATTGACGGCCTGAGCTGCATCAAGCCCGAAGGCGCGTTCTATCTCTACGTCAATTGCGGCGCACTGATCGGCAAAACCACACCGTCAGGCTCGGTACTGGAAGCCGACACCGATGTGGTCCTGTACCTGCTGGAGAGCCAAGGCGTGGCGGTTGTCGCAGGCACTGCATATGGCCTGGCACCGTTCTTCCGGATGTCTACGGCGACTGCCCTGGAAACCCTTGAAACCGGTTGCACACGCATTGCGACTGCCGTCGCTGCGTTGCGCTGAGCGCCTCGCCATGACCACCCCGAGCCACCCGGCCCTGACCTTCAGACAGGCCCTGCTGGCCATGCTCGGCATTTCACTGGTGCTGATGCTGTCCGCACTCGACCAGACGGTGATCGGCAACGCATTGCCAAGCATCGTCGCGGAGCTCAATGGTTTCGAGCTGTATGCCTGGGTGGCCACTGGTTACCTGCTGGCGTCCATCGTGACCATTCCGATCTTTGGCCGACTGGGCGATTTCTACGGGCGCAAACCATTCGTGCTGGCCGCCACGGTCATTTTCACCCTCGCTTCGCTGGTCTGCGCGCTGGCCGACAGCATGTTGGTGCTGGTCATTGGCCGGGCCTTGCAAGGCGTGGGGGGCGGGATGCTGATCGGTACGGCATTTGCCTGTGTGCCGGAGCTGTTTCCCGAAACCCGCCAGCGGCTGCGCTGGCAGGTGCTGCTGAGTGCCATGTTCAGCGTGGTCAATGCCATCGGCCCAGGGCTGGGCGGTTACCTGTCCGGCGAGTTCGGCTGGCGTTCCGTGTTCTGGCTGAACCTGCCGCTGGGCGTGATCGCGTTGTTTTTTGCCTGGCGCTTTTTACCTTGGTATCGCCCGCAAACAGCCACTGCGATCAGGCTCGACTGGATCGGCGCGGTGTTGATTGTCCTGAGCCTGGGCAGCCTGCAATTGTTCGTTGAATGGCTCGGTCAGCGCTCTTTGGCGATCAGCCTGCTGTGCGGCGCTGTCACCGTTATTGCCATGACCGGACTTTGGTTCAGGGAGCGCCGTTGCGCATTTGCCTTGCTGCCCGCCGGGCTGTTTGCCAATCGCAGCATCCGCCTGCTGTTCATCATGTCGTTGCTGGCCGGTGCGATCATGTTCACCCTGCTGTTCTACCTGCCGCTGCTGTTGCAGGGCAGCTACGGCTACTCGCCGCAGGACGCCGGGCTGCTGCTGACACCACTGGCCCTGAGTATCACTCTGGGCGCAATCGTCAACAGTCGCATCGTCACGCGCCTGGCAAACCCCAACTGGTTACCGATTGGCGGATTCATTGCCTTGTCGATTGCCTGCATCGCCTTGGCACTGGTCGGACTGCACGCCGGCTTCGCGACCTTGCTGGGTCTGATTCTGCTGGCGGGGCTGGGTCTGGGGTTCATTCTGCTCAACCTCACTGTATTCACCCAGACGCTTGCCGAGCGGCAGTTTCTCGGTATCGCCACAGCACTCACTCAATCGTTGCGACTGGTTGGCGGCTTGCTGGGCACTGCCGCAATGGGTGTGCTGGTCAAGTTGCTGTACGTCGCCAATCTGCAACATGCACTGGCCTCGGCAGGCCAGATGCAGGCAATAGCGCGTCTGGCCGACCCTCAGGTCCTGCTGCAGCACACGCCCACAGATATCGACACCACGTTGCAGCTGGCTCGCACTGCCCTCGCCCATGCAGTCGGTACAGGGCTGTTGATCTGCGCCGCACTGGGCGTACTTGCACTGGTGGTTCTTTCCCGTTTACCTCGCGTCGCGCTGTATCAAGCGCCTCGCACAACGACACCTGAAACGGATTCAGCTGCAAAACACGCCTCTTAAAACAACAAGAAACCTGACTGCCGCCCGACCCTGCCTCTCACAACACTTAATGACAGCATGAGGATGAACCCGATGGAGCGTATCAATCGCGCCACCCCTTTCGTTGCGGGCTTTTGTGGCCTGCTGATCGCGCAGCAGAGCTTCGGCGAAGGTTTTCTGGAAGACAGCAAGGCCAGCATTCTGGCGCGCAACTTCTTCAGCAACGCAGACAACCGCAGCGGTGCTGCCGCCCCGAACTACACACAGGAGTGGGGCCAGGGCTTCATGCTCAACTACCAGTCCGGCTACACGCCCGGCACCGTCGGCTTTGGTGTCGATGCGCTGGGCCAGTTGGGCATTCGTCTGGACTCGGGCAAGGGCCGCCACTACAACCCGCAAAGTACCGCATTCAATGGCAACATATTCCCGACTGGCAGCGACGGCCGCGCGGTCGATGAGTTCAGCAGCCTGGGCGCAACGCTCAAGGCACGCGTTTCAAAAACCGAGTTGAAGTACGGCACGCTGGTGCCGATGCTTCCGGTGGTCATGTCCACTGATCGCATGCTGCAACAGACTTTTCGCGGAGGGCAGATTCAGTCGAAAGACCTGAGTGATTTCACCTTCACTGCCGGGCAACTGGAACATGTGATGGGCCGCGGTTCGACCAACCAGATGGGCATGTCGATTCCGGGTGCCAATAACCCGCTGACCGGCGAATTCGTCAACAAGTTCTACTACGCAGGCGTCGATTACAAACCGACCAAAGACCTGACCGTGCAGTATTACTACGGCAACCTGGAAAACTTCTACAAACAGAACTTTCTCGGACTGAAATACGACATGCAACTCGGTCCGGGCACCCTGCGCACCGACCTGCGCCACTTCGACAACCGCTCGGACGGCGCCAACGGTCACGATCCATCGTTCTACACGGTGGGTTATTACGGTAACGGCGTTACCAAGGGTGAAGTCGACAGCCGCCTGTCCAGCGCTCAGTTCACCTACCTCATCGACGGTCATACCTTGGCTGCCGGTTATCAGGCAGTGACCGGTAACAGCGACGCGGTATGGTTGAATCAGGGCGATGGATCAACCGCTTACTTCATGACCGAATCCATGATCGGCAAGTTCCAGCGCGCCGGAGAACGCACCTGGCAGGTCCGTTACGGCTATGACTTCGCCAGGCTTGGCGTTCCCGGGCTGAACTTCCTGGCCATGTATGAAAGCGGTTCGAACATCCAGACATCCGACGGCGACAAGAAGGAATGGGAACGCAACGTGACCCTGAGTTACGTGGTGCAGTCCGGCCCGGCGAAAAACCTCAGCGTTGCACTGCGCCATGCGCAACTTCGTACCGAGTTTGCCAGCCAGCGTGATGCCGATGAGCACCGGATCATTGTCAGCTATCCGATCAATATCTTTTAAAACCCGAGTGGGTGGCAGATACGGGGTGTATCTGCTGCCTGAGGGTTGGTTGACGGCGTGCACAAGCGCTCGTGCTGGTCACAACATTCGTTATAACCTTTGCACCTTGCAGAGGAAGCGAAAACAATGGATAAAAAGATCCCGAAAGCCCCCACCGACCACGACCGCCCCACTGTCTTACTGGTTGTTGAAACCGATCCTGGCAAGCCTGAAGTCATCGGTGGCCCCGCTACGCCGTTAAAAGCAACTCATCCGAACTTCAATGACACACCAGCAGACCTTTACCCCGTAATGGAAAACCAGACGGGCATGCCTTTCAGCTCGTTCTATCGAAGCAGATACATCGGTTTTGCGTCCATCGCAGTTGTTGTGATCGGCATCGGTTTCGCCCTCTTTTTCCTAAGCCTGCAAAGTGACTGGTTTCAGGTGAAGAAAGTGCTGGCGATTACTGTGCTGTGGTTCGCCAACCTGATCTCGACAGTGCTCAATGCAGCCTACTGGTTTATTCGCAGAGGCCCGAAGTGGCTGACAGTATTGCTAGGCATTCAACTGATAATAGTGATGTCCGGGGTATTGTCTGCCTTGATCAATGACGGATGATGATACCTGTCTCTTGAGAGAGGGTGCCCATCATGGGTTAGAGCGTGTTTGGGGTAGCCGTACAGGGGCTCGAACGTGCCGAGCCCCTTATCCAGATCAGCCAGACACCTGATCCAGAAATATCAGCTGCGGTGGCTCTGCCAGCCACTTGCCGCTTGCAGCTGCAAACTGTTGGTAATGCGGCGTGGCAACGTGCGCATCCAGTGCTGCCTGATCCTTGAAGCATTCACGCATGTAAAACGTGCCGTGCTCATCGCGCGCCTCGAACAGTGTGTACTCGATATTGCCCGGCTCTGATCGGGACGGTTCCACCAGTGCTGATAATGCTTCTTTCAATGCGGACTCTTTGCCCGTAACGGCTTTCAGAACGGCGATCAAGGCCAACGGCTTTGCAGGTGTATTCATTATCAATGCTCCGGTATTCAATTCGATCAATGAGTGGGTGCAGGCGCAGCGTCGACTTTCACGCGTAGCAGGCTATAAGGTTTTGCACGCTTGTCGTGGCCCGAATTGAAACCGGCCTGACGGTGCAATTGGTTGACGATGAAATACAGGTAGCCATCCGGACCGATAGACAACGTATCAGGCCACAGCATGCGAGGATCGTGCGCCACGGTTTGCCATACACCGCTCGGCAGGCGTTTGCGAATTGCATTGTGCTCGTAGTCACCTGCATACACAGCACCGTCTGCATCAGCCTCAAGACCATCGGAGGCGCCCTTTTCACCGAGGTCCTCAACAGCCGCGGCCAGTTGCTGCTCACTTACACCGCTGTCGTTCAACAGCTCGGTAGCGACGGAGTACAGGTGGCGGCTGGACAGTGGCGAGAAATAAAGCGTTTTGCCATCGGCCGACAGCGCAATGCCGTCTGCGGCTACGTGAACCGGTTTGCGCGATCCGTCCGGGCCATCACCCAGCACCGGCACGCCCTCGACCACGGGCACGAAAGCCGGGTCGGCAGACGTCGACTTCGCGCCGCTCAGGCGCCGTACGGCATGCCCACTGGCAATGTCCATGACAATGATTGCACCCGGACCGCTTACCGAAGAGTCAGTCACATAGACAGTCCCCTGCGATCCTTTGCGGAAGTCGAAGCGCATATCGTTGACATAAGTGCTGGGCAATATGACGTTATCGGGAAACACCAGCCGCTTGACGATTCGGTTGGTGGCCAGGTCTACCGCAACCAGCTTGGCACCACCCGGACGCGGAGCAGCAAACTGCGGTGCGGCAGTGTCCAGAAGCCAGACGCGTCCTTTACCGTCGGCCACCACACTCTGCACGCTGATCAGCCCGTCGCCGGGGTCCTTCGGGTTCTCGCGGTTGACCGCCAGATCCGGGTAGGCAACCACTTTGCCATCACGAATCTCGCCCACCGTAAAAGGCACCTTGTCGCCCCAGCGAGGGAAGTTGACGAAAATTCGCCCGGCTTCAGTAACTGTCACACCGGTAGGCATCGCATCGTAAAAGGCATGCACCTGTTCAAGCTTGCCTACCGGTCTGTCGGCAGGGGCGCTTGCAGGGAGCCCGGTGATGGTCGCGCCGTAGGCCAGGGAGGTGGTGAGTGTGGCAGCGGACAGGATGGCCAGTGCTGCGCAAATTGATTTTCGATGCATGGTGCTCTCCTGATGGGACAGCCAGGGCTGCTCATCGGCATTCAGTAATACGGGTTGTGCGCACGGAAGGTGATCGCGTTCATCACCCTACGAGGCTCAAGGACGATGAATAGACAAGACTGCGAGTATTTTGGTCTTTCTCATTACAAAGAAAAACGCGGGGAATACGCTAACACTTTCAACGCTGAGGCGAAGATCACCACTTTCGCCAAGGCACGCAAGCACCGCATTCATGCGGCGAAGCTGCGCCTGGAAGGGCTCCAGCCGCTCATTTGGCGGCTGGCAACCAACTTATACGAGCCAGGCCAACAACTCAGGCAACTCCCCTTGCGCGAGTCTCATCCGACCAATCAGCCGCCGACCTTGGTCCAGCGGAGGGGTCCAGACTGCTGACCGCATCGAGCCGTTGAATCTGTTCGTCAGCCAGCGTCAGCGACAAGGCGCCCAGATTATCGGCAATCTGCTCGTGCGAACGGGGCCCGATGATAGGAACAGCGCCGTGCGAACCTGCCCAGGCAATGGCAACCTGACCCGCGCTGACGCCAAGCTCACCGGCAACCTCCAGAACAGTATCGAGAATCCGTGTGCGCTGCGCCGAGTTCTCAGGCTGGAATACCTTGCCGCCAAACCCCTCAGCGCGCCCGCTCTCCCCTTTGCGGTATTTGCCGGTCAGCATGCCACCCCCCAGAGGTGACCAGGTGACGACGCCAAGGCCAAGCGCGTAAGACGCCTGAAAAAGATCGGCCTCCGGCTCGCGATGCACCAGGCTGTATTCGAACTGAGCGGCTGCAATCGGTAATGCGCGGCTGATTTCGGCCAGCGTAACCGCGCGAGCAAGCCGCCATGCAGGGAAATTGGACAAGCCTGCATAGAGGATCTTCCCTGCACGCGCCAGATCTTCAAACCCTCTGACAATTTCCTCGATGGGTGTAACAGCGTCTGGGTGGTGCGCCCAATAGATGTCGATGCGGTCCGTCTTCAAGCGCTTGAGACTTGCCTCCACAGAGCTGACCATTGCCTTGCGGTTGTTGCCGATCGCCAGTCGGCCGGGATTGGCCGAGGCGCCGTTGGTGAATTTGGTCGCCAGCACGAAATCATCGCGTCGGCCTTCCAGCAGCGTACCGAGTAACTCTTCGGACTGACCGAACTGATAAATGTCTGCAGTATCGATGAAGTTGCCACCCGCCTCTGCATAGGCGTTGAAAATTGCCTTGCTGGCAACCGGGTCGGCACCGTAGCCCCAGCCCGTGCCGAAGTTTCCTGTGCCCAGCGCCAATTGCGAAACATTGAGCCCGGTTTTGCCAAACGTTCTGTATTTCATGGTTTTCTCCTGCCGATTGAGGATCGCCCGTGGTGCGATCCTATTGCTGAGAAACAAGGTGGACAGCTATCAGTCAGCTTTGAGCGGTTATGATTACGATCAGCATCTTAACTGTCAACGTTTTTGATGACGGTCAGCATCAATGCTATATTCACACCCTGCCGAACCCGGACGGGAAAAAACCAAGCAGGCAAGAGAGGCAAACCACATGAGAGTCACCAAGGCGCAGGCCCAGGCCAACCGGGCACACATTGTCGAGACGGCATCCGTTCAGTTTCGCGAGCACGGCTTTGACGGTGTCGGGGTTGCAGACCTGATGGCCGCAGCGGGCTTTACCCACGGCGGGTTCTACAAGCACTTCGGCTCCAAGTCCGACCTGATGGCCGAATCGGCAGCCTGCGCCATCTCGCGCACCGTGGAGCAATCGAAAGACGTCGATCCTGCGCAGTTCATCGAGTACTACCTGTCCAGAGAGCACCGGGATAACCCAGGCACCGGCTGCACGATGGCCGCACTCAGCGCTGATGCCGCACGTCAGTCAGACGACGTCAAGGCAACCTTCGCCGAGGGTATCGAGAGCATACTTGCCGCCCTGGCTCCCGCAGGCACGTCTCCTGGCGACAACGAATGGAAACAGGCGCGGGCAAACACCATCGATATGTTTGCCCATGCGCTGGGCGCGCTACTGCTATCGCGCAGTTGCCCGAACGACTCGCCACTGGCAGACGAAATACTCGATGTGTGCCGTACGAAAATGTTTGAGCAACTGCAGGCTCTTTGACCGCTTCTATGAAGGAAACAGTTTGCTCAGGCACGCCAGCTTCTTCTTGTACGACTTTCGCGCCTCCAGCGCTTCCTCCAGCGTTACCGCCACAAATCGGGCCTTCTGGTTGGGTTGCATCTGACCAATCAGGTCGAGGTCGGCGCTGATTACCGTGCCGATCATCGCGTAGCCTCCGCCAGACACCGCATCACGGTGCAGGACAATCGGCTCCAGCCCGGCAGGCACCTGAATCGAACCGATCGGGTAGCAGCTGTCGACGATATTCGATGGATCCGAGCCTGCCCCGAAAGGCTGCTCCCTGGGCTGGAATGTCAACGCCCTGCCCCCCTTGAAGCGATAACCGATGCGGTCGGCTTCCGAGCCTACGCTCCAGGACTCTGAGAAAAAGCTGGTGGCTGCGAATTCGGTCAGACGTTCGTAATACAGGCCCGGCACCACACGCAAATACACTTCCCCACCCAAAGACTGGCGCAAAGCCATCGGCAAGCTCGCCCCAGCCCGCCCCTTGCCGCCGGGAATGCCTATTGGCAACTGGTCATCAGCCATCAGTCGGCGACCCTGAAAACCGCCAAGCGCACCCAGCGTGTAAGTCGACCGACTGCCCAGCACCAGCGGCACATCAATCCCCCCGGCAACCGCCAGATAGGTGCGCGCGCCGTCCTTGGGGAAGTCGAAACGCAGCACCTGTCCGGCTTTTACCGCAAAGGCGGTGTCGTGGTGCATTTCCACCCCGTCGAGGCGCGCCGCCATGTGTGCACCACAGACCGCCGCCAATGTATCGCACTGGAACTCCAGCTCCGGCCCCAGCAATGTGCATTCAAGCCCGGCGGCACCGGGTGGGTTGCCAACCAGTTGATTGGCAGCGCTGAGCGCGTACTGGTCAAGCGCACCGGAGGGCGGAATGCCCAGGTGGTAATAGCCTTCGCGGCCAAGATCCTGCACCGAGGTCGCCAGACCGGGTTTGAGCACCTTGATCATGCCAGCACCTCCTGCAACGACTTGGGATAACCAGCGGGATCAGCCAGAAAGGCATCCAGGGAAAACTCGACCGGACGAATCCGCAAATCGAAGCGCCCGGCTTCGACCTCTGCAACGGCCGCGTCATAGGTGTCCCGATCAACCGGTTTGAACTGGACGATGTCGCCCGGCCGGAAAAACACCATGTGCTCTTTCAGATAAGCCAGACCCTGCTGCGGATCGTAGATCGGCGCGGGCGTGACGCCGAACATCTGGTAGCCACCCGCTCCGCGCACCGAGTAGATGCAGCCGAAGCAGCCGCCATGACCCAGCGTAAGCTTGGGTGTATCGGTACGTGGCCGCAGGTATTTGGGCACTTGCAGTTGGCGCTCGCGTTCGACCATCTGAAACATGAATGGCAGACCAGCCACAAAACCGACCATCGAGACGAACCACGGCGCGCCGCTATGAGCAGCAATGAAAGCATCGACATCCGCCAGGTTATTGATGCGCGCAGCGTATTCCAGGTCCGTCGAACCCGGATCCTGGTGGCGGTCACGAAAACGCATCAGGGTTTCATGGGTCCACGGATCGTTGTAAAGCACCGGAATCTCGATGATGCGGGTTTGCAGCGTACGTTCGGCCACTGCATCGGCCTCGGCCGCTCTCACTGCCTCAAGCAAGGCATGCGGTGCAATACGGTCCGGGTCGAAGCGAATCTGGAAGGACGCGTTGGCCAGGCATACGTCCAGTACACCGTCCAGCTCCAGACGCTCGACCGCACGGGTCACCGCCAGCCCTTTGAAAAAGGCCTCCAGCGACATACTCTCGCTGACCTCCGCGAACAGGTGTTCATCAGCGCCAAAGCTGTAGCGAATCGGATCAGCCATGTCTGTTCCTTGTTGAATTTGTTGTAGAACGGCAGGCGAATATCAGTAACGTGGCTCCTGTGTCTGTGCACACGATGCCATTTGACTCAGCGCGGCTTGCGCACCGTGATCCCGGCAGCGTCCAGCGCCTTGCGGGTCGCTTCGGCAAGGGCCAGAGCGCCCGGCGTGTCGCTGTGCAGGCAGATCGAATCGAATTCAATGCTCAGGTCCTCGCCCTCGACGGTGCGCACCAGACCTTGCTGGCACGCGCGAACCACGCGTGCCGCGACCTCGGCCGGGTCATGCGCACGCACATTACGGGTGAAGACGATGGAGCCGCTCAAGTCGTAGTCGCGATCAGCGTAGAACTCGCGAATGACCGGCTGACCGAGTTCCTGAGCGATCTTGCAGATAACCGAACCGGGCATGCAGTAAAGCAGCAATTCAGGCTCCAGGCGCTGAAGGTTTTCCACCAGCAGACGGGCAGCGGCTTCATCCCGGGCAAGGTGCATATACAGCGCCCCATGGGGTTTGAAATGCTGCAATGTCACGCCCTGGACCCGCGCCAGCTCACGCAATGCACCCAGCTGGTAGAGCATGTCATCGACCAGCTCCTGCGGCGCTGCGTTGATGTGCCTCCGTCCGAAGCCGACCAGATCGCGGAACCCTGGGTGCGCGCCAATGGCAACGCCCAGCTGTTTCGCCTGTTCTATGGTACGGCGCATCGTGCCGGGGTCACCCGCGTGAAAACCGGTAGCGACGTTGGCGGAACTGATGAAGGCCATCAATTCGTTATCGACGCCGTCACCAATGGTCCACGCGCCGAAGCTTTCACCCATGTCCGAGTTGAAATCCACCTGCATGGCTTTTGCTCCTGGGGCTATCGAGTCAAGGGTCAATCCGGAAAAGAAGCTATCCGGCTTCCTGCAAAGCACGTTAGATTCGCTCGCACCCCTTGGGTAGATCTATTTACAGATACATCATCTTCTGAAAAACAGATACCCGCCAATTGGAGTGCTTATGTCCCTGACGTTGCGCCAGGTTCGTTATTTCGTGGCAACGGCCGAGATCGGGCAAATCTCGCAGGCGGCCATTCACCTGAACATTTCCCAGTCTGCGGTGACCACGGCAATCAAGGAACTGGAAAGCATGCTCGGCACGCTGTTGTTCCAGCGCTCGGCTCAGGGCATGAGCCTGACCGAAGCGGGTCGACATTTTCTGAACCGGGCCTACGTGATCCTGCGCAGCGTCGATGATGCGCTGAACAGCCCGCTACCCGATATTCGCGCCAGCGGCGTATTGCGCCTGGCCGCCAGCTACACCGTGATTGGCTACTTTCTGCCTCACCACCTGCAACGTCTGGAACATTGGCACCCTGATGTAGCCATCGAGGTTCATGAGCGCGAAAGGCAAGCCATCGAACAGGGTCTGTTGGAGGGGCGCTTCGATATGGCAGTGGTGCTGACAGCCAACATCACTCACCCGGATATCGTCTCGGAGACGCTGTTCAACTCCGAACGCCGTCTATGGCTGTCCAGCCATCACCCGCTGTGCCAGCGCGCCGCCGTGAGCCTTGCCGATGTGGCACAAGAGCCCTATATCCTGTTGACCGTCGATGAGGCGGAGCAAAGTGCAATGCGTTACTGGGAACTGGCCGGCCAACGACCCAATGTCAGAGTGCGCACCAGCTCCGTGGAAGCAGTGCGCAGCATGGTCGCCAACGGCAGCGGCGTGGCGATTCTCTCCGACCTGGTACATCGCCCCTGGTCGCTGGAAGGCAAACGTATTGAAACGTTGACTGTCACCGACTCGGTAACGCCAATGAGCGTCGGCCTGGCCTGGCACCGCGAGCGAGAACTGAGCCCGGCGATGCAGGCGTTTCGTAACTATTTTCACGATGCGTTTCTGGCACCGCAGCAGCTGTCGGCGCGGCGTTGAGCCGGGCAGGAATTATTTAAATCAAGGTGATTGCCAGATTGCCGGAAACTGCACGCAACTAGCCGGTAGCTCAGCTGCTGCGGATCGGTACCACGCGGTCGCTGGCATAAACAGCCGCGGGCTCTTCAAACTGCTGGAAGAACTGTCCGGACACTACATGATCAAGAAACTGCGCCTGGTCTTCAGTGGCGTGCAGCATTGGCGAGTAGCCATCGGCATCGGGCACTGCAAAAAGGCGGGCCTTGCGTTCATGCGCCACAGCGATGAACGCTCTTTTCTCTTCGTCGGACATCGCCGAAAAGTAGTCAGACAGATTTTCCAGCGAGCGTACCGCCAGATCCTGGTCGAGCTGATCGTCATCCGTGAACATCAAATGCCAGACGAAATCGAAAGAAAGCTCAGCGAGGGCACGCATAGACGGGTTCCGTAGTGTTGAGAGACGCGAGAGTCACTGTTCACTTCAATTCGGTCAAGCGCTAAAGGATGACCTGCGTCAAGTGCAGCGCTTTAAATGGCTGAGTGTCGTTTTCGAGTCATGGATAAGGGGGGCAGGCTCAGCGGGCAATAAATGCCGGATTCTCGATCAGCAGCGCCATGCCCTGCCCGCCGCCTACGCAGGCTGCGGCAATCCCGTAGCGCAGGTTTTTTTCGCGCAATTGCCGGGCCAGGGTCATGACCAGACGTAACCCGGTGGCTGCCAACGGATGACCCAGGCCCAGTGAACCGCCCAGACAGTTGAGTCGTTCGCTGTCCAGTTCCAGCGTTTGTGTCACCGCCAGCATCTGGGCCGCCTGCGCTTCGTTTATTTCCAGCCGGCCAATGTCGCTCAGCGCCAGCCCGCTGCGCTGCAATAACAGCTGGATGGCAGGCGTCGGGCCAATGCCCATGAACTCCGGAGCGACGCCAATCACAGCACTGGCCAGCAGGTGCGCCAGTACCGGCCTTTGTGACTGCGAAGCGCTGCCCACCAACGCCGCTGCCGCACCATCGACCACCGCACAGCTGTTGCCTGCGGTCTGCACACCATCAGCATGAATAGCGCGCAAACGAGATAACGCCGCCAGGGTGGTCGCTCGCGGATGGCTGTCCTGTGTGACCGTTTCAACCCCCCGCGGCAACTCGATGCCGCGCGGCTGATAACCCTCCAGCTCAAAGCGCTGGCTGTTGACCGGCACAATTTCGCCAGCCCATTGGCCGCCAAGCTGCGATTGCAGTGCGCGCTGATGGCTGAGCAATGCATAACCGTCGACGGCTTCACGGCTCAAGCCGTAACGGTTTGCAAGATTATCCGCCGTAGCGATCATGTCCATTGCCGGTGCCGGGTCGTACAACGCTTCCCAGAGAAAGTCCTTGAACTGCACGGCACCGCCCAGCGGGAAACCGTCGCGATGGGTATAGGCCGCAATCGGGTTGCGCGACATCGATTCGGCAGCAACGCACAGCGCCATCTGCCCGCCTTCGCTCACATGCTGAGCGGCCTGACGCAACAGTTCGAGACCTGTGGCGCAGATGCGTTGCACGCCCAGCGCCGGAACGCTTTGTGCGACGCCGCTGTACAGGCCGATATGCCGGGGCAGCAGGTACGCATCGAAACTGGCTTGCGCCATTGAGCCAGCCAGTACACCGTCGACCTGATCAGGATGAATGGCAGCACGCGCCAGAACCTCACGACCGACCTTTATACCCAGATCGATGGGTGAAATATGCCCCAGAGCGCCGCCCAGATCGACCCACGGCGTACGCACTGCGTCGACAATGGCCACGTCGCTGAACGCCAGGTATTGCCCGCCGCTGCTCATGCCGTCGGCTCGGCACTGAGTTTGTCCGGGGACTGATCACGATAAAGCGCTTCGACTGTTTCTGCCCGCCACTGCAGCACCGCACGCTGGTTGATCGAACCCTTATCGGTGATTTCGCCACGGTCAATAGACGCGGGTTCGTCAAGCAGCACGATCCATTCAAGACGGCTGGCATTGCCATTTGCACCTTGATTCAGGCGGGTCAGCCATTCGCCGAACCACGCACGTACCGGCGCACTGGCCAACACCTGCGCATCAGAAGCCTGTGCATCCAGCCCGGCCAATTGGCGACACTCATGCAACCTTGGAAACACCAGCGCACCCAGGCATTCGCGATCAGGCGCGGTTATGACCACATCCTGCACGTACGGCGAGCCTTCCAGCACTGCACGGTTGCGCATGGGTCCGACACTTACAAACACGCCGGACGACAGTTTGAAGTCCTCGGCAAGACGCCCGTCGAACATCAGGCCCAGCTCGGGCGCCGCAGGATCGGCGAGCTTGATCGCATCGCCGGAGCAATAAAAACCGTTTTCGTCGAACACGTCGGCAGTCTGCTGCGGCGAGCGCCAGTAGCCGGGCATGATGTGCGGACCGCGGAAACGGCCTTCCAGCTTGCCGTCCACCGGCACCAGACACACTTCGCAACCGGGCGCAGGCAAGCCGATATAGCCAGCCATCGACAGCGGTCCGGTGGTGAACGTGCAGGAAGGCGCAGCCTCGGTCATGCCCAACCCGGCCATCATGCGAATCCGTTCGCCACAATGCTGCTCGGCGACACGGTCAAGGCGATCCCAGATACTTTGCGACAGGCCGGCTGCGGCGAAGAAGAACAGTTTCATGCGCGAGAAGAATCGCTCACGCAGTTCGGCGTCCTGCTCCAGCGCGTTGACCAGCTCTTCCCAGCCTTTGGGCACGGTCAGGTAGGCCGTCGGCGAGATTTCCTTGAGGTTGCGCAGGGTTTCGGCAAAGCCCTGAACGGTCGGTTTGCCGTTGTCCAGATAGAACGTGCCACCGTTGTACAGCACGATACCGAGGTTATGGCTGCCGCCGAAGGTGTGATTCCACGGCAGCCAATCGACCAGCACGGGCGGCTCTTCGCCGAACACCGGAAATGTCTGCAGCAGCATTTGCTGATTGGCACACAGCATGCGCTGCGTGGTCACTACGGCCTTGGGCAGTTTGGTCGAGCCCGAGGTGAACAGGAACTTGGCGATACTGTCCGGCCCACTGGCCAGAAAGGCCGCCTCGGCTTCACGCCCGCCCGGCTGATCGAACAGGCTGGCGAAGCTCAGTGGGTGCCTGCCAGCGAGTTGCCCGCGCACAGTGATGATCGGCGTATCCGCTGGAATGACTGCGTCAATGGCGCGCTGAAACGGCGCGGCGTCGCTGACAAATACCAGCCCTGGCTGCAACACTTCGCAAACATGCCGTAGCTTGGCGAAATCCTGGGACATGACTGAATACGCTGGTGATACCGGGCAATAGGGAATACCCGCGTACATGGCACCCAGTGCAAGCTGCAAATGCTCGATGTCGTTACCCGAGAGCAGCGCCAACGGCCGTTCGGCGGACAACCCATACGCCAACAGGCTCTGCGCAATGGCGCGCACGTCTGTGAGCATGTCGGCGTAACTGACCTTGCGCCAGCCGCCACGGCTGTCGCGGGCGGCAATAAAGGTTTGCTGCGGACGGATGCTGGCCCAGTGCACCAATCGGTCGAGCAAGCGATCGGGCAATTGCGCCAGTGGTTCCAGGGCACGCATATGCAAAATGCCCTGCTCTTCCCGCACCTCGATGGGCGGGTGACCGATGGAGACCTGGCGATAGCGTGGTGAGCTATCTTCACTGTGCAGCGTTGATGATCTGATATCGGAACTCACGTGCGTTCTCTCCATCAAGGTACGCAGACACCCAACGGCTTGCAGCGGTTCGGGGCGAGCGTAGCAGCACAGGCTGCAGCCTTGTTATTGTTATGACTGACTTACCGGCGACACGGTTTTTTGCAACAGTTCGGCGACGCCGGCACCGGAGGATTCAGATCGGGTAGTGCCGCGGCCCGTTTTGCAAGGTCACCCAGCGCAACTGGGTAAAATGCTCGACAGAAGCCTTGCCGCCAAAACTGCCGTACCCGCTGGACTTGACCCCGCCAAAGGGCATTTGCGCCTCATCGTGCACAGTCGGTCCGTTGATGTGGCAGATCCCCGACTCGACTCGCTGCGCAAGCGCCAGAGCGCGGCTGGTGTCGCGACTGAAAATCGCCGCCGAGAGGCCGAACTCCGAATCATTGGCCAGCCGCAGCAACGCCTCGTCACCTTCGCCACGGATCACCACAGCCACCGGCCCGAAGGACTCTTCGCGATACAGGCGCATGCTGTCAGTCACGCCATCGAGCAGCGTCGGTTGCAGAATGCTGCCCTGTAACTGCCCGCCAATCACCAGCGTTGCGCCCAGCCCCACGGCGTCGTCGATGAACGCCTTGATGCGCGTGCCAGCCCCGACATCTACCAGCGACCCCAGCACCGACTCACTGTCATCCGGGTTGCCGGCACGCAATGTTTCGATCTTTGCTGTGAGTTTCGCAACAAAGGCATCCGCCACCTTCCGATCAATGATCAACCGTTCGGTGGACATGCAGATCTGGCCCTGATTGAAATAGGCCCCAAACGCGGCCGCTTCCACCGCCGCGTCCAGATCAGCGTCGTCCAGCACCAGAAACGGTGCCTTACCGCCCAGCTCAAGCAGTGCCGGTTTGAGATGGCGTGCCGAAAGCTCACCGACGATACGCCCCACATGGGTCGAACCGGTGAAATTGACTCGACGCACGGCCGGGTTGGCGATCAGACGCTCGACAATCGCCGCAGCATCGGCAGGCGCATTGCTGATCACGTTGACGACACCATCGCCCAGCCCGGCGTCCTGCAATACCTGACCGATCAGCCGATGCACCGCAGGGCTGAGCTCCGATGCCTTGAGCACCACGGTGTTACCGCAGGCAAGCGGCATGGCGATGGCGCGGGTAGCAAGAATCACCGGCGCATTCCACGGTGCGATGCCGAGCACCACGCCGCAGGGTTGGCGCAGCGCCATGGCAAAGCAGCCGGGCACATTGGAGGGAATGACTTCACCGTTAATCTGCGTGGTCATCGACGCGGCTTCGCGCAGCATGTTGGCGGCCAGCTGTACGTTGAAGCCATACCAGTTAGCCATTGCGCCGGTTTCGCCAGCGGCAGCGATAAATTCACCACTGCGCGCCTGCAACTGCTCGGCAGCCTTGAGCAGACGCGCTCGACGCTCGCCGGGTACCAGCGCCGCCCAGGCGGGGAACGCAGCCTGAGCAGCCGCGACTGCCGCATCGGCATCTTCCAGGGTCGCTGCGGCCACACGCGAAACCACTTCGCCTGTCACCGGGTTGCAGCGTTCAAATGTACGTCCATCACGGGCGGGGCACGACTGGCCGCCGATCAGCAGGGGCACGTCCAGCATGATCATTCCTCTTTGTTATTGTTGTTCAAGAGCAGCCTCAAACCTTGAAATACAAGCCTCAAGTCAAAGCCTCACGCTTGTAGCTTGTTACCGCTTATAAGCTTCCAGCCCTGGCTTGATGCTCTTGTCGTCGAGGAATTGCTTCATGCCTTGCTCGCGCCCGCCTTCCTTGTCCAGCAGTCGTGACTGATCGAGTTTGGCATACAGGTAGTCTTCGTTCTGCTCCCAGGTCAGTTCGCGGCAGCGCTTGAAGCCGTGCTTGGCGGCGCGCAGTACCACCGGGTTCTTTTCCAGCAGATTGAGGGCCAGGTCGATGGTCACCTGACGCAGTTGTGCCAGCGGCACGCTCTCATTGACGAGCCCCATTTCAGCGGCTTGCTTACCATCGAAGGTCTTGCCGGTCATGATGTAGTAAAGCGACTGGCGATGACCCACGGTATCGGCCATAGCCTTGCTCACCAGGTTGCCAGGCGGTATACCCCAGTTGATTTCCGACAGCCCGAAGGTCGCTTCATCGGCGCAGATCGCCAGGTCACATGCCACCAGCGGGCTGAAGCCCCCACCGAAACACCAGCCGTTGACCATTGCGATGGTCGGTTTGGCGTACATGCGCAACATCTTCCATTGCCACTGGGAGGCCTCGCGACGGATTTTTTCCTGAAGAATCTCCGGTCCGGCGTCCACCTCACGAAAGTACTCCTTGAGGTCCATGCCGGCAGTCCAGGCCTCGCCCGCACCGGTCAACACCAGAACACCTGCGTCGGGATCCTGCTCGAGTGTTTCCAGCACATCGATCATTTCACGGTTCAGGGTCGGGCTCATGGCATTGCGCTTTTCAGGCCGATTGAGGATGACCCACGCGATGCCTTGCTCGATCTCGACCTTGACGGTTTTCCAGCGACCTTCGTACTTGCTCATGGCGATACTCTCTTGTTCTTGGCTTGACGATAGCTCAAAGCTAAACGGCAAATATAGTTATGTCAATTAACTGTTATAGGTATTAATTAAAAAATCGGCACTCCGCCTGCATACACTGGTCACAGTGACGTATACCCCATAGCTATCGTTCGCTAACCTCGGCAAACTGATCGGCTGATTGACCCACCCCATCAAAAGGACTGCACTTTCAATGGCCAAGCCATCCGACATTGCCGACATTTGCCAGGCCTCCGCACAGGTTGCCGAAGCAGCTTTGCCAACGGATTCTGCGCTGGATGATCTGATCGGTTATGCCATGCGCCGGGCACAGCTCAAGCTGTTCCAGAACCTGATCGGACGTCTTTCCGCCCACGACCTGCGCCCGGCGCAGTTCTCGGCGCTGGCGATCATTGAGCAAAACCCCGGCCTCATGCAGGCGGATCTGGCCAAGGCTCTGGCAATCGAGCCACCCCAGGTCGTCCCCTTGCTGAACAAACTCGAGGAACGCGCGCTGGCCGTGCGGGTTCGTTGCAAGCCGGACAAACGCTCGTATGGCATCTTCCTCAGCAAGAGCGGCGAGACATTGCTGCGCGAACTGAAACAGATCGCCATCGACAGTGACCTCGATTCCACTTCAGCGCTGAATAACCAGGAACGTCAGGACCTTCTCAGGCTGCTGAAAAAGGTTTACCAATCGTAAAAATCCGTCATCGACGGCGATTTTTGCCGTCGATGACGGGCTGATTACCAGAGCGGCAAGCTGTACTGGACAATAAAGCGCGTCTGGTTTTCATCGCGAAAGGCGGCGCCTGCGGGGAAGTCGTTGCGATAGATCGACTTGCGCGCCAGCAGGCCTATATTCTTCAGCGGGCCGCTCTGAACGACGTAGCCCAATTCCATCTGAAACTCACGCTCCTTGCGATCATCGGCATTGAAAGCGGCCAGTTCGATGTTGTCGCCGCGCACATAACGCAGGCGACTGCGTAACCCGACAAGCCCCACGGCAGTGAAGTCATAGTCGTAAATGGCTTGCCAGGTACGCTCCCTGGCATTGAGAAAATCAGAACTCATGGTCATCTCGCTCAACCCCATCAGTTCGGTACCCGACACATAGGGTGTAGCGGTATCGCCGCTCGAATGCATATAGCCAAGGCTGACGCTGTGCCCTCCCCACTTGTAGCCCAGCAGCGCCGACAGGTTCTGGTTATCCACTTCTCCGGCTTTCGCGCTGCCCGTGTCGCTACTGAAAAAGCTGCGCAGATCAGTGGTCAGCACGCCATCGCCGATTGCCATTTTGTGCAATAGTGCGAGCGTGTTCTGAGTATAAAGATCAGCCACCTCAGCGTGATACGCGCGTATGCTGAGCTCCTTGTTGACCTGATAGTCGCCCCCGGCATAAACCATGTGCGATGACGTTGCTGCACCATTGAAGCGTCGGTTCGGCGACGCGATGGTCATCGCCTGATAGTTGCTGGAGTCGCGCTTGTTGACCCGGTCGATATAGCCGGCATTGAAGGTCAAGCCTTCGATGTCCTTTGAAGTCAGCGTCGTGCCCCGAAAGGTCTGTGGCAACAGGCGCGAGGGGCTGGCGAAAGCAAACGGCAGAAAAATCGACACGTCGCCCGTCTTGATTGTGGTTTCGCGGAATTTAAGCTTGCCGGTCAGCGCCAGTCGGGAATACTCGTCAGCAGCCCGTCCGTCGCTGACTGATACCGGCAATAGCTCGGTTCCGCTGCGGTCTGGCGAGGAATCAAGCTTTACACCCACCAGCGTTCGCGCATCAAGACCGAAGCCCACCGGCCCTTCTGTAAAGCCGGATTCGGCGTTGATAATGAACCCCTGTGCCCACTCCCGTGTGGCCGTTTTGGCGCCATCGTCCTTGTAATCACGGTCCATATAGTAATTGCGCAGCGTCAAGGTGCCGTGGCTGTCTTCCAGAAACCCTTGAGCCTGTGCGGGGTCAGGTATAGCGCTGACACCCAGCAGGCCCAGCGCAAGACCGCAATTTTTTCGACGGAAAAAGAGAGTTGACACAGCTCTTGCTGCACCACGAGTGAGCGTTGGCATGTTGGATGTCCACTTATTGTTGTTGTTTTTGGATTCGGTCCGGCGCTGGCCGCCGGCCCGTGGACGGAGAATTGGAGGATTTCGTATCGACGTCAATCCAGAGTGACCGATAATCGAACATTAATAATATTAACTACTTGACTGTTACTCTTTAAATCCCAACCTAACTCAATGTTTTAAAAAGAATAATTCCTGCTTTTATTGAAATTTATGGGCGGATTCATTTTTTAGTTATTTTTGTTACCTTGATCAGCACCTGTCACAACGCCGTCGTCGGCGCTCGGGAACAGGCTTTCTTCACAACAAAAACAACAATGAGGCTTGCCATGAACAGTCCGTTGCGTCGTTCGACGCTGACCATCGTCTTGTGTTTTATCGTCGCACTCATCGAAGGTTTCGACCTGCAGGCTGCCGGGACGGCGGCTGCGGGACTGCGTCAAAGCTTTGCCCTTGACCCGAAAATGATGGGCTGGGTGTTCAGTGCCGGGATCATCGGGCTGCTGCCGGGCGCTTTTTTTGGCGGCTGGATTGCGGATCGCATCGGCCGCAAGAAGATTCTAGTGAGCGCAGTACTGCTGTTTGGGGTCTTCTCGCTGAGCACCGCTTATGTCGAAAGCTTTTCTGCCCTGTTGCTGGTGCGCTTCATGACCGGCCTGGGGCTGGGGGCTGCGCTGCCCAACCTGATCGCCTTGTGCGCCGAAGCTGTCGGCGAACGCCATCGCGGGCTCGCCATCAGCGTCATGTACGCAGGCGTTCCGCTGGGCGGTGCTCTGGCTGCGGTGGTCGCGATGTTTAGCAGCGAGCACTGGCAGACAACTTTCATCATCGGCGGTCTGGTGCCGTTGCTGGTGGTCCCGCTGATGATCATGTTACTGCCCGAATCCAGCGCCTTTAAACAGCAGACCACTGCCAGCGCTGCGCGGCATTCAAGCGCCAGCGCACTGTTTGGCGAAGGCAGAGCCCGCACGACGCTGGCCTTGTGGGTCGGCTACTTTTTTACCCTGACCGTCATGTACATGCTGCTCAACTGGCTGCCGTCGCTGTTGATCGGCCAGGGTTTCAGCAAACCTCAGGCGGGCCTGGTGCAGATGCTGTTCAATATTGGCGGCGCGCTGGGCTCGCTACTGGGCGGGCTGTTGCTGGATCGCTGCAACGGCACCAAGGTCGTGCTGTTCGTCTACGCCGGTTTGCTGGCTGCGTTGGCGGGCGTGGGCGTGTCGGTCGGCATCGTGCCGATGGCAATTGCCGGGTTTGCTGCCGGGGTATTTGTCATGGCTGCGCAACTGGTGCTGTATGCGTTGGCTCCTCCTTCGTACCCGACTTCGGTACGTGCCACCGGTGTCGGCGCTGCGGTAGCCATCGGCCGCCTCGGCTCTGTGGCCGGCCCTTTGGCTGCCGGGCATCTGCTCGGAGCCGGTGCGGGAACTGCTGGCGTACTGTTGGCCACCTCACCCGGCCTGGTGATTGCCGCACTGGCGGCGATCACGGTGCTGTCCAGGTCGGTCGCCCTCGAGAAGCGTGAGCTCAAGGCTGCGGAGTCGAAATGATCTGGTCGCTATGTCCATCGTCATGCACAAGTCTTGAAGAGCCCGAAAACATAGCTGAAATCCCGGCAGTTCTCGTTCCCACGCTCCGCGTGGTAATGCATTTCGTGACGCTCTGCGTCACATTGCAGCCGTGATGCATCATTCAATCCGGCCCGAGATACAGGCAGCACCAAAGCCTGAGACTGCTTCGCCCTTGATACCGCGCAAGGCTGCAGATTTGTGACGCGGAGCGTCACCCAATGCATGCCAACGCGGAGCATTGGCACGATAGTCATCTGGATAACGCCGAGCACTCTGCGTAGCGCCAGGAACTGCACGCTACGCATTGGCCGATAGCTATAAGACGAGTAATGCCTTACAGCTTGTGCAGAAAATTCAGCACCAGCTTGTTGCCTTCGGTGCGGTTTTCCGCGCCCTGTTCGAAGTAGCTGTTGACCGTCAGGACGTTCTCCTTGCTGAAGGCATACAGGAAGCCGGGGCCGATGGCCCAGACTTTTTCCTTGCGGCCACTGACATCATGGCCATCCACCTGGGTGTCCGTGAACTGCTTGAGCCAGTAGCCATTGATACCCAGCGAAAGCTGTTCGGTCACTGCGTATTGCACGGTCAGGTTGGCATGCAGCGCCTGACCTGCCTGAGTGTCGGAGACATTGCCGAACCCGGCTTGCGGGTCGTCGTTCTTGCCGTTCCACAAGTACATGAAACGTCCGCTGGCCGACCATTTTGGGGAAAACCAGTAAGTCGCGGCGTAGTACGGGTTGAACGACCAGAAGTTGCTGCCAGGGTTGATCGAGCGATTGCGATTGTAGGCACCAACCGGGATCGCAATGTCCGCCTCGATACGCTGGGTCAACAGCGGGCTGCCGTCAGCACGAGTGATCGTCGGTAATTGCAGAAACGGGCCGATGATCACATCACCAAACCCTGCGCGCGAACTCAGCACGGTGTTATCCAGACCATCGTCCACGTCGGCATGCGCCAGCGACGTGTTGATTGCGGTAATACCCGGCATCGCGCCATTGGCCAAAGGCTGGCCGACGTAAATCAGCTGCGTGGTCACGGCCAGTACATCCACATCCTGCTTGGGAAGTTGCAGTTTGTCGCCATTCACGTCATTGAAGCGATCGGCCCTGGCGTAGTTAAGGTACTCCTCCAGATACCAGCCTGGCCCTGCCGGAGCTGGCGATCCGTCGTAGAAGCTGGTGTTGCCCAGATTAAGGCCGGGCAAGTCATAGGCATGGACGGTTGATGAAAGGCCGATGATTGATACGGTCGCAACGGTACGCAAGATAGACTTGGGCATCTTGTGATTCCTGTACTTATTGTTGTTGTTTTTCAATATCCCCGACGCCACGAGCGTGTCGTCGGGGTTGCACCGCTTGCAGCCATTACACGTAAGAAGCTGCCAGCCCTCCGTCTACCGGCAAGTTGACACCGTTGATCCAGCGCGATGCGTCGGAACACAAAAACGCAATCACCTCGGCCACCTCGTCGGCCAGCGCAGGACGCTTCATGTGCAAGCCGTCACGGGTAACCCGTTCCTGGCCGACCATGCTGACAAAATCCCCCAGAATAGGTGTGAACACCGGGCCCGGCGCGACGCAGTTGACACGCACCGACTGCTCGCGAAACCACTCTTGCGACTGCTGAAAGCTCCAGACAATCAGCGCCTCCTTGAAGTACTGGTAACAGGTCTCTTGAGCGACCGGATTGGCTGCCAGCCACGCCTGCCCTTCGCTGTAGCTTTCAGTGGCGGCCAGCGCCTTGTGCAACTCCAGCCGTTTAACCCATTGGTCACCAAGTATCGACGATACGTTGACGATACTGCCGCCCGGGGCCATGCGCGGCAGCAAACACTGGGTCAGATGGCGCAGCCCCAGGTAATTGACTCGGGCGACCGCCTGAACCGGCGCAGTGCCGGGCACGCCGGCGATGTTGCACAGGGCGTCGATCTGTCTGGGCAAGCGCTCGACCAGCGCATTGATACTGTCAGGATCAGCCAGGTCCGCCTGGAAGAATCCGTCCACGGTCAGTTGCGGTTCATGACGATCGATGCCAATCACTCTGGCACCTTGAAAGCGCGCCACCCTCGCCAGCTCAGCGCCAATTCCGGAGGACACACCCGTAATGATCAGTGTTTTATTATTCAGGTTCATAGTCACGCGCTCTTATTGTTGTTGGATCACGTTTTGTCGTTGCATCACATCACTATTTACAATAAAGCATGGAAGTCCAGGCACACTCAGAATGGATAGGTCGGCGCCTGATTCTTTACCGTCACCCACTGCCACTGGCTGTACTCCTCCCAGTCTGAAGGGCTGCCTGCGCTGCAGCCGTTGCCCGACGCTCCGCGCCCGCCGAACGAGTTGATGCACTCATCGGCCACGGTCTGGTCATTGATGTGCAGCATGCCGCACCGCAGTCGGTCGCCAATCGCCGTGGCGCGGCCCACATTCGGGGAAATAACGGCAGCGGCCAGACCATATTCAGAGCGATTGGCCAGTTCAATGGCTTCCTCATCGGTGGAAAAGCTGACCACAACGGCCACCGGGCCGAAAATCTCCTCCTCGAAGGCACGCATACCGGGCTTCACGCCGCTGAGCACTGTAGGGCGATAGAACAGGCCCTCATATTCGCCGCCGGTTTCCAGCTGCGCACCGGCTTGCAGGCTGTCGCTGACCACCTGGTGGACGTGCTGCAACTGGCGTTTATTGATCAGCGGCCCCAACGCAGCTTCCCCGCGTGCCGCATTACCGACCGTCAACGCCCGCGCCTTTTCTGCCAGCTTGCGGGTAAGATCGGCGACAATCGATTCGTGAACCAGAATCAGGCCGGTGGCCATGCAGATCTGCCCCTGATGGAGCCAGGCTCCGAACGCTGCATTGCTGGCAGCCAGATCAAGGTCGGCGTCTTCGAGAATGACCAGCGGGTTTTTGCCTCCCAATTCCAGCGACACTTTCTTCAGATTGCGCCCGGCAGCCTCGGCAACCTTGCGTCCGGCCGCAGTTGAACCGGTAAACGTGATCATCTGTACATTGGTGTCGCGGCACAGCGCTTCGCCCGCATCCGCCGCCCCCGGCAACACATGCAACAGCCCTTTGGGCAGCCCTGCTTCCTCGAACAGCCTGGCAATCAGAAAACCGCCACTGATCGGCGTCTGCGGGTCAGGCTTGAGCACCACGGCATTGCCAGCGGCAAGCGCAGGAGCAACCGAGCGCATGGACAGCACCAACGGAAAGTTGAACGGCGAAATCACCCCCACCACACCGTGTGCGACGCGCCGTGCATAAGACAGGCGACCGGCAGCGCTGGGCAGCATCAGACCGTGACCATGAGCCTGCGAAAGCATACCCGCGGCCTGGCGCAGCAACACAATGGCCTCATTCACTTCGTGCTGGCCCTTGTGCAGACTGCCGCCGCTCTCCCGAGCCACATACAAAGCCAGTTCATCGAACGCGCAGACCGCGTGATCAGCGGCCAAGAGAAATATTTCAGCCTTTTCACGAGGTCCCAGCGCCGCCCAGGCAGGCTGGGCAAGCGCAGCTTCCCGACAGGCAACGGCGATATCCGCCGCGTCAGCCATGGCAGTGTTCATCAACAGCTCGCCGGTCGCAGGCTCGATGACAGGCAATAACGGGGATGAGGAAGGAATCCAGTCGCCATTGAATACACATTCGGCTTCAATCGCGCGGTGCAACAGGGGGGTGCTATCAGACGCTGACATATTCAGACTCCGGCTTTTATGGTTGTAATCGCCTGCTCCACTCCAATGGACAGCACGCGCCGTAAACAGGCCTGAGCAAAGCCTGTGCCGGGATTGCAATCAGGTTGTCATATAGTCGCTAAACCGCTCTGGGACAAGGCTTTTCGGCAACCTCATTAACTGAGCAAACATCAAGGACCGGAAATCCTACGCGGCCGAGCTTGTTCATTTGATGAAGTTATGTTTATTAATCGAGTCATGATTTGATCATTTAGACCAATGCCGGGCCGAGGTACAAGAATGAGAATTCCTCACTGCGAGCTTCCCGACCACAGCGTCTCCACTGAGCACTTCCTGCCTCGCGGCGACAGTAGTCAGCCAGACGCCAGTGGCTCGCCCACCGCCGAGGAATTGACCGGTTGCCTGTTCTTCTCGCCTGACGATGGGCGCATCTGGCTCAACGATCAGCGCATGTTGCTGCTGCACACCTCATCGTTCGGCACCTTGCGCCGCGAGATCATCGAGCGTCTGGGGCAGGAGCAGGCACGCGGAATGTTCACCCGCGCCGGTTATCTGTCTGGCGCGCGCGACGCCCGGCTGATTCGCGAACGCTGGCCACTGGCTGATGCCACATCGGCGTTTCGTGCCGGTACGCACTTGCACACGCTGGAAGGCATGACCAAGGTCGAGCCGTTGCACTTCAAGTTCGACGCCGAGTCCGGGTTCTACGAAGGGGAGTTTCTCTGGCACCACTCCTGCGAAGCCGACGAGCATGTTGCGGCATATGGCATCGGGCAAGATTCGGTGTGCTGGACCGAAATCGGCTACGCCACCGGTTTTGTCAGCGGCCTGTTCGGGCAGATGGTGGTCTTCCGCGAAGTGGAGTGCCGCGGCATGGGCCACGCGAACTGCCGGGTCGTTGGCAAGACCGCGGAACAATGGGGCGACGTCGAACGCGACCTGGGCTACCTGAGCGTGGTCAAACCAACTGCCCCTGAACAAACTCCTCCACTGGCAAAAGCGAATCATGACACAAGTCCGCCCACCGGCACCGAGCAGCCGCTGATTGGTGCCAGCGCCGCATTCAACGCCGCCACCCAGGCACTGCAGCGTGTGGCAATGACCCCGGCAACGGTACTGATCAGCGGTGAATCCGGCGTCGGCAAGGAAATGTTCGCTCGCCAGTTGCACCAGCTCAGCCGCCACCGCGAAGGCCCGTTCGTGGCGCTCAACTGCGCAGCCATTCCCGATAACCTGATCGAAGCCGAGCTGTTCGGTGTCGAGCGTGGGGCATACACCGGGGCGACGCACTCAAGGCCCGGGCGTTTCGAGCGCGCCAATGGCGGCACGCTGTTTCTGGATGAAATTACCTCCCTGAGCCTGGCCGGGCAAAGCAAACTGCTGCGTGCCCTGCAGGAGCGGGAGATCGAACGCGTCGGGGGCGGCCACGGTATCAAGGTCAATGTTCGGGTGGTGGCGGCGACCAACGTCGACTTGCGCAAGGCGGTGGCCGATGGCGAGTTCCGCGAGGACCTGTTCTACCGCCTGAATGTTTACCCGATCACCCTGCCCCCATTACGCGAACGCCGTGATGACATTCCGTTGCTGATCAACGCCTTTCTCAAAAGATTCTGTCAGGAGTACGGCAGGACGCCGGCCGGCTTGACCATGCGAGCATTGAAGACGTTGCTGCGTTATGACTTCGCCGGGAATGTGCGCGAGCTGCAGAACCTGATCGAGCGTGGGCTGATTGCCAGCGACGAGGGCCAGGCCATTGATCTGGTGCATATCTTCCGCAACGAGTCGTTACCGGAGGACTCCTACTCGTTGAACCCCGAGGGCACTTTGCGGCAGACCTCTGTTTCAGAAACCCGGCAGTCCTCGACTGCCAGACTGCTGGACACTTTGGGGCAGTCAGGCCAGGCATTCTCCATCGACGACCTCGAACAGCGCCTGATCCACGAAGCGCTGGACGAGAGCGAGGGCAACCTGGCGGCCGCCTCGCGTTTACTGGGCCTGAGTCGCGCCCAGTTTGCCTATCGTCTGAAGAAACAGCAGCCAGGGGGCGCCTAGATCGGCAAGGTGCTCACCACACGCAGGGCAAGCCCTTCGTAGGCATCCAGCGTGATGGTGAACTCGCCCTGATCGGTCAGATCGCCCTCGACCCGCTCGTTGATGATATCGACCACCGGACCCGGCGCGATGCCAGGCAGGTGCAGCGTTTCGACAATAGTCTCTGAGCTGAAGTTGAGCGCGGTGATCTGCGTGCCCTTGCCGGCAGGCAACTCGTGCACCATGACCAACAGCCCTGGATGCTCGACGTCGGGAATCAGAATCTGGCGGCTTGCTGCAATGTCGTAGGCGCGGCGCACAGCAAGAATTTTCTTGAGCTGCGAGGCAAACGAATCGGGTCGCTGGAGCTGACTGACCAGGCTGCCATACAGCGTCTTCGGACGCGGCATGTCACCAGCAGAAAATTCAGCTTCCGGGTCCAGATCCACCAGATCGTAGGCACCCCGATGAATCCAGCGAGTATCACCGTCCTGCATCAGGTGGTCGACCTGCTCGGCCGGCAGCGTCAAGGCGCCGACCAGGTCCCAGCCCGACAAGGCAAACACTCCCGGCTGCATGGCGTTGTACATCACCAGCAGCAGGTGGATGTGCTGGATCTGCTGAATGTCTGCATCGCTGATCGTGCTCAGATCACGAATGCCCAGCGCCGCGGTGATGATGCTGGCCGTCGTGCAGGAGACACCATTGGTGACGAACTTGAGGTTGTACGGCGCGTGTTCACCGGACAACTTCTCGTACATCTCTTCACGGATGTGCTCGCGCAGGATATTGCCCGGGAACGTCTGCCCCTGGTAATGGAAGGTGTCATGGGCGTGCAGCGTCCAGAAATGCACCAGCTCCAGAGTCAGCTCATCGTGGTTCTGCAAGGCATGGATCAGCGATGCCGGATCGATGCCGTACGCATGCACCTGACGCAGCATCAAGCGCAGGAACTCGGTGGTGCCGGTCAACAGTGCATGCTGATAGGCCGGTCGCGTGATGAAGTCGTAGGACAGGTCAGCGCCGCCCTGCCCCATGGACGCGATGTCATCGATGGTCAGGTTGAGTTCCTGGAAGCTGAAACCGCCTGCCTTGCGGATCGCACCGGCCAGTAGCTGGTTACCGGTGATCGACAGCGGGTGGCTTTCCGACCAGGCAGTGCCTTCGGCGCGACGCTCGACACCAAGGAAGCCGTTGGCGTCCAGACGCAGTACTCGCGCGCCCATCACATCAATGGCATGCAGCGCGTCACCGATGATCATCTGCTGCGCGGCAAAACTTGGGTCCAGCCAGTTCAATGAAGGCTGGCCGTCCTTGAAATAATGCAGGTAGACCCAGCGGCGGGCCTTGCCATCGACGCCATGCACCACATCGGTGGCGCTCCAGTCGGTTTCCTTGACGCCAGGCTCGAAGAAAATCACCCGTTGCAACTGACCGACGATGTAATGCTTGTCGCGTAACTGATCGACCACATCGGGCATCAGGTTGACTGCGTCGCGACCGGTCGGCACTTCAGGTAACAGCGGCCAGTCTTCCTCACGGATCTCGACCATGTGGAACAGGCCTGGGTAATCCTCGTACGCCAGCTCGGCAAGACGGAAGTCTGCGCCCTTGCCGGTGTGCGACGGGATGATGTCATCGATGATCACCGCGTTGTGCGCTGCAGCGATGCGCGACAGGCTCAACAGTTGTGCTTCGGTGCCCAGATCAGGGTCGATGCCGAAACTGATGCGGTCGAAGTTGCCATCGATACTCGGAGTCCGCTCGCGGCCTTTCAGCCCGCCGGACAGCTTCAGCGGGCCGTTGTGAATGCCCTGAATGCCGATCTCCGACAGCGCGTGCCACAGGGTTTCATCACCCAGCGCTTCCAGCACCGAACCACCTTCGCGAGTGACGATAGAAGCCGGATAGGCGGTGAACCAGACTGACGCAATGGCGGATGCATCTCTGGGACGTGCAAGGGCGAAAGGACGCTGCCAGAGCCTGCCCTGCCCCGAATAGGTCTTGGCGCGCTGTCTTGCGGCATTAAGCATCGATTGCTCGACCAGCCAGTCCACGTACTGCTTGTCCGGTATCGTCATAGCGTCCAGTCTTCCTCTCGAATCGGCGACCTGAGACGCTCCGCAGGCGGAGCGCCCTGAATGTATTGCTTACGGATATGAGCCCACAGGGCCCGATTCGTTGCATTCATGTCGCGGTCTGACGCTCGCCGACCGTGCTATGACGAAGTTTTGCGGCATCAATAAGGTTGAGGGATGGCAACAGGAGGCTTTTTCAGTGCCTGAATCACCGCATTGGCGGCATTGGAAAGCAGCGAGGCCGGCCGCGCCACCACACTGATGTGCCGCATCACGGTCAGCGGCAGCGGGATCGACTCCAGCTCACGGAAGCGCCCGTTCAGCAACGCCCTGGGCAGAATCGAAATGCAATGGCGCTTGGCGACCAGATCCAGAAGTGTGTCCAGACAGGTCAGTTCGCCGCGTTGACTGAGCCGCACCTGCGCCGATGCCAGTTGCTGGTGCAAACGCTCGACCCCAGGATGCCGCCAGGCCACGTAACGTGACGCCTGCGAAAGCTCGGCGAAGCTTTGCGGCGTTACCTG
The DNA here is from genome assembly GCF_001466905.1 of Pseudomonas sp. ICMP 3272. Lineage (NCBI taxonomy): Bacteria > Pseudomonadati > Pseudomonadota > Gammaproteobacteria > Pseudomonadales > Pseudomonadaceae > Pseudomonas > Pseudomonas sp. ICMP 3272. The sequence goes on along the minus strand of NZ_LKEK01000086.1, from coordinate 40,661 downwards.
TTTGCTGCGCGCCGCCACCAGCACGTAATGGTCCGACCAGCAATGATGCTCGAGATAATGCTCATCCAGGACAGTACCGGGCAGGATGAGGATGTCGGCTACTTCCTTTATCAACGCGTCCAGCGAGGGGTGTTGTTCGGAGCGGTGCAGCACGTTCAAGTGAATATCGGGGTAGTGATGGGCGAGAAAGTCCAGCGAGGCGCTCAGGCTGGTCTCGAGGATATGCGAGTGGTAATGAATGGTTACGCTGCCGCTGACCCCATTTTTTTTAGTTGTTCGAGTGTGGCCATGATGTTTCCGAGGGTCTGGTTGATGACCTTGCCTTCAGGGGTGAGGGTGCAGCCCGTACGGCTGCGAATGAACAGGCGTTTTTCAAAAAAATCTTCGACTTCCTTGATGGCATAGCTGATGTTCGACTGGCTGCAGCCCAGAATGGCTGCGGCCTCCGAGAACGAACCGTGCTGGGCAACGGTTTGAACGACTTTGAAGAAATGGGTTTTCATGTGTCCTGCACTCTGGTTTTGCAAAGGTGGGTGCGGCCCTGCCGCTGAGCCGAAGGCTCGGGAATACAGGAAACCCCCGCTGAAACACCGAACTGGCCGGGATATCGGCCGTTCGAATAAATGTCTCAAGCGGGGGTAAAGCGAACGCTGGCTATCAGGTTGAAGGCGTGGCTATGCACATTTCGGATGCACGGCGTCTTCAGGGGTATCCGCAGCGGAACTGAGTGGCTCAGTCGTTCTCGGTCCAGTCGAAATCCATTTGCAGCGCCGTGCGTTCGGCCAATTCACGACTGTGCAGGCGCTCTACCAGGTGAAGGCTCATGTCGATACCGGCGGAGATACCTGCCGATGTCACAAATGAGCCCTCGTCGACCCAGCGCAGGGTGCTGAGCACGTCTACCGAAGGGAACATTTCCTTGAGGTCGTCAATGTCTTCCCAGTGCGTGGTTACTTGCTTGCCTGCCAGCTTGCCGGTCCTGGCCAACAGAAAAGCACCGGTGCACACGGCAGCCACAACGCGCCCGGGTTCTGACTGATCGCTGATCCAGTGAATCACGTCGGGTTTTTCCAGTTCGGCAGTCACGACCCCGCCCGGGACGATCAGGCAGTCGATGGCCGGATGGTCGTTGATCGAAAAGTCCGGATCGACCTTGAGCCCGGCGCGGGCACGCACTGGTGCGGTGCTGCGCCCGATGGTGAACACATTGAACAACTGCCGGTCATCGCGGCTGTTGCGAGCATGCATGCGTGTTGCGGTGGTGAACACTTCGTAGGGGCCAGCGAAGTCGAGAACCTCGACGTCGTCATAAACGTAGATACCGATATTGAGTGGCACGAGTTGGCTCCAGGGCCTGCATGGCAGACCACTTGCATCATATTAAGGTTTAAGCAGTTTCAAGCGGTGACAGGGTGCAGATTACCCAGTAGCATCACGCCAAACTACTGGCTGAAATGCCAATATCCGGTAACATCGCGCCATGAAAAATCATCTCGTTGTCGCACTCATCTACAACCAGTTGTGCACCTTCGAATTTGGCTGCACGGTCGAAGTATTTGCGCTGAAAAGACCTGAACTGGGGGTCAACTGGTACGAATTCGCGACCTTCCCGGTCGACGATGGGCCAATCACCGCCGCCGGGGGCATTACCATCGTGCCAACGCCTGGCGAAGTACTGCTGGAGAATGCCGATACAATCATCGTGCCAGGCTGGCGCGGAGTGGAGTCCGCAGTTCCGCAGCGGCTCATCGAACAGCTCCAGGCTGCTCATGCACGCGGCGCGCGGATCTGCTCGATCTGTACAGGCGCTTTCGTTCTGGCCGCGGCCGGTTTGCTCGACGGGCACAAGGTCACCACCCACTGGCGCTACACCGACCTGCTGGCAACCATGTATCCGGGCCTGACCATTCAACCCAACGAACTGTATGTGGACCAAGGCACTATCGTGACAGCTGCGGGCTCGGCCGCAGGGCTGGACATGATGCTGCACCTGGTGCGCAACGATCACGGCTCGCGCGTTGCCAACATGGTGGCGCAGCGCATGGTCATCCCGCCTCATCGCGAAGGCGGGCAATCGCAATATGCGTCCCGGCAACTGGTGTCGGCCAGCGACGGGCCGATTTCTAACCTGATGGACTGGATCCGCAGCGATCTGCAGCGCCCTCACACCATCAAGGAAATGGCCTCAAGGGCGGCGCTCAGTACCCGCACCTTGCACCGCAGCTTTATGGAAAGTACCGGCCTTACGCCTTACGACTGGCTGCTCGGCGAGCGCATTGCCTACGCCAAGGAATTGCTGGAATCCTCGAAGCTGCGTCTCAACGAAGTGGTGGACCGCGCCGGTTTCGGCTCCGAAGAGTCTTTTCGCCGACACTTCCGCAATCTGGTGGGCATCAGCCCGAGCAGCTATCGCAAGCAGTTTGCCCGGGCGTGACCTCGGGCCTGGCGTAGACCGCATCGACAAGCGTATCGGCAAACTCACCCCACGCGCCCGCAACAGCCGTGTTGGTCAGGACGACCATGCTGAGCGCAGAAACCGGATCAACCCAGTAATGACTGCCATACAAGCCGCACCACGACCAGGTCCCGACACCCTGTTGCTGCCCCCGCACCGCAGCGGGATCGGCAAGGATCATCGGCCCCAGGCCGAACTTCCAGCCAGGCCCCCGACTGGCGATGGTCATGTTTCCAATCGCGTTATTCAGCAAGCGCTCGGTACCGAAGGCGCTCAATAACGGTGCGCCCCCCAGACGCAGGCACTCAAGCAGCCGAAGGTAGTCATCAGCCGTGCCCAGCATGCCTGCCCCGCCAGATTCATATGCACCTGCGTCAAAAGCCCGAGCCGATGACAGCCGCGCCTGTCCGCTGTCGAGCAACAACACATCGTTGTCACCGATACGCTGCGGGCCGTTGACACTGTCCTTGTAGGCGCTGGCCAGCGTTAGTTGCTGGTCGTGCCTGAAGGAAGTCGCATCCATGCGCAAAGGAAGGGTGACCCACTTGGCAACAGCCTCTGACAACGGCATGCCGGTGGCCTGTTCAATCACTGCGCCCAGCACATCAGTGCCCAACGAGTAACCCCAGGCGCTACCCGGCTCAAACAACAGTGGCAGGCGCGCCAACCGGGTCAGGTTTTCCGGTAGATCGAACTGCACCCAATCCAGCCCGTCCGACACCCCTGCCCGCTCATAGGCATTACCGGGCGTTTGTTCGAAGCCGTAGCTCAAGCCGCAAGTGTGCGACAGCAAATGCTGCAGTGTGATGACAGGCTCACGGCCGCTGACCAGCCGTGGGCGAAAGGCTGGCAGCCAGTCCGTTACCGAGGCTTGCAGGTTCAAGGTGCCCAGTTCGCAGAGCCGCAACACCAGCACCGAGGTCAACAGCTTGGTCAGTGACGCCAGACGAAAGCGCGTACTGCGAGCGACCGGAATCTGTTGCTCGCGATCTGCCCAGCCGAGTGCGCTAGCGTAAACCAGGCGTCCCTGCCAGGCCAGCAACAGCACCCCGCCAACGATCCGACGCTGGTCGATGAAGCGTTGCCAGACCTTATCGACACGCTGCACGGCGGGCGCATTCAAGGCAATCATCGCTCACAGGCCTTTCACTGCACGGCTGAAGATCTGCGCATACGCCTCGGCCGAATGACGAATCGGATTGGTGTGCGAGCAGCCGTCGGCAAATGCCATGCGTCCGACCCGCTCGGCGTCGCGAGCATCGATACCGATTTCGCCCAGCGTATGCGCAATGCCGATCTGCTCGCGTAGCGCCAGTAACCAGTCCATTACCCCGGTAAAACCGGGCGTGGGCAACCGCAGGTAAACCGCCAGATCATCCATTTGCTTCAGTAGCACCGAGCGATTGGCCTCCAGCACGTAGGGCAGCAGAATCGCATTCAGCAAGCCATGATGCTGGTCGTAGAGCGCCCCAAGGCTCTGAGCAATCGCGTGTACGCCGCCCAGACCGCGCTGAAACGCGGCGGCACCCAGGCTGGAGGCCACCAGCATCTGCTGCCGCGCCTCCAGGTCCTGACCGTCAGCAACAACCCGAGGCAAATATTCCTTGATCATCTGCATGCCCTTGACCGACACCGCTTCGGCCATCGGGTGCCAAGCCGGTGAACACCAGGATTCCATGCAGTGAGTCAAGGCGTCCGCACCCGTCGCGGCAGTCAGGTGCGTTGGCAGGTTCAGGGTCAGCGTGGCATCCAGAATCGCGATGCGCGGCATCATGCGAATGTGCAGGATGGTGCGCTTGACCTGTGCCTGCTCATCGGTAATCACCGACGCACGCCCCACTTCAGAGCCGGTGCCAGCCGTCGTCGGCAGCGCAACTACCGGCGCAATACCGTCTGGATCGGCGCGCAGGTGGTTCTGACCGATGTCTTCGAAATCCCACAACGGGCGGGTCTGGCCTGACATCAGCGCCACCGCTTTGGCAGCGTCCAGCGCCGAGCCGCCGCCAAACGCGATGACGCCGTCGTAGCCACCGGTTCTGTAGGCGTGCAGGCCCTCGGCGACGTTGGTGCCGGTCGGGTTACCCTTGACTCGGTCAAACAGGCCGCAATGGCCTAATTGGCTGCGGCAATCCTCCACGGCGCTGGCGATCATATCGGTGCTGCCGAGAAAGCTGTCGGTAATCAGTAACGGCCGTTTTATGCCGGTCTTCCGGCAGGCGTCGACCAGTTCATTGACGCGTCCAGCGCCTGCACGGATTGAAGTCGGGTAGTGCCAGTCGTTGCTGTGCATGTACGTAGTCCCTTGCAGGTTATTTCAGTAAAAGAAGTTGGCGGGCAGCAAACCGATCAGCAGGCGCAGACCGAAAGCGATCATGAAAAGACCGGTGACGATATCGATGGCCTTTTTCATCCGTTGATAGCGCACCTGCACGGCAGGGATCGAAAACAACGTGGCCAGCAGCACGAACCAGGAAATTGCCAGCACCGCGATGATCGATACACCCGCAGTGCGCACCCACATCGGCATGCCCGGCGTGGTCACGGTGGTGAACACGCTGGTGTAGAACGCCAACGCCTTGGGATTGGTCAGGTTAGTCAGCAGGCCAAACCGATAGGCGCGGCTCAGGCTACCGATGCCCAGCGCACCGATGTCCCTCGGTTTGGGCTGGCTGCCGGCACTGCGCAGGCTCTTGGCGCCGAGCCATGTCAGGTAAGCGCCGCCCAGCAATTGCAACGTCGGCTGCAGCCACGGCAACTGCTGAAACACAAGCCCTAACCCGGTGGCTGCCAGCAAGGCCCAGAGAATGCTGCCCGAGGCGACCCCCAGCCCGGCACAGATGCCCTGCTGCCGTGACTGGCTGAACGAGAGCTGGGTGATCACCAGGAAGTTCGGGCCGGGACTGATGATCAGCACGATGAACGCCCCCGCCAGCGCGGTCAGTAAAGTGACTTCATACATATCAGTAATTCCTTTTTAATCAATAAGTTAAATAGCTTTATTAAACCTGAGCGTGATGCAACTTGAAGTGTGCTTTCCCAGCGTCTCCAGGCATGACTCGACCGCCCTGCGCGCTTCGATCAGTGCATGGCAGGTCGGGTCAGGCGTGGGCACGTAGTGGTTGTAGAAGGTGCAGCCTTCTACGGCCGGCCCCAGAACCCAGAGCCGCTGCTGCACAGAACCATCGCGGCCAATGGCACGAGCAGACTCATCGGTTTCAATACCGTCGGCAGGCCAAGCGTGCGCAGCGCGAATCAGCCCTTGCTCGTACAAATCACTGATCAGCCCCGGGCCATTGCCCGACAGACCGCCGTGGGCGACCCGCGCGCCAATCATGCTGTCGGGGCGAAAATCGGCCCTTTGCACATCGTCCATCGGCGGCAGGATCGTCACGACGCCAGCCTCGATCAGCGCCAGCAGATCTTCCTGGCGCTCCTTTTGCGGCCCGCCGACCAGCCGGTTGCTCAACCCGGCCCATACGCCATAAAACTCCAGGGTCGACGATTCAGTCAGGCCGTTGCGATCTGCGATCAGGCGCAACAGGTCGCGATAATCTCGCCAGACCTCCAGTGCCTGGCAGATCGGACTGCCTGCCGTGCCCAGGCGACTCAGCGCCAGGTCCCGTTTGATCCAGTCGACGAACCATTGGCCATACGCGCCTTGCGCACCCGACCAGCGTTGGGTCAACAGCCACTGCTCAGGGTCAAATTCACCCCACAGCTCGGCCAGCCGCTCAAACGCTGCCGGTCTGGCGGTTGACTCGCTCAGCAGACGCTGCACCGATGCCAACTGCGCTGGCGCATCGAGCCGGACCCTGGCCTGATAAAACACGGCGCGCATTTCATCCTTGATCAGCGGCAGCACATCGGCCCGAAAATCCAGTCGCCCGCCCTCCTTTTGCTCGCGCAAACGGGCTATGGCGGCAGCGGTGAAGAACAGCCTCGGCAATGCGGGCTGGCTGGAGGCTTGCCATTGCGGCCGTGCATGAAACGGCAGCCCTGTGCGCGAGTACAGGAACACCTTGGGCTCGCGTCCGGACGGCAGATATCTCCAGCCTGCAAAGCCGCTATCGCGCACGTAGCGCCCGCCGCGCCCTTGAGTCAGGTGAGCCAGCGTGTCCATCGCAGTCAGTCCCAGCCCCTCGATGGCCACAGTGTCGCCGACCTCCAGTTGCGCGCCGGTTTCAGAGGCGTGCCCGCTGGTGAGGAACACCGCATCGACATCCATCTTCAGACGTCCAGTGCACAACCTGAAGCCGGGCGTTTCCAATAGTGGCCGACAGGTGATGACCTGCTCGGCGTGATAGCGCACCTGCACGTGCGCCGGGCAGCACTGCAGGAGCAAGCGATAGCTGTCCTGCAAATAGCGCCCGAGCAATGCGCGCGGCAAAAAGTCGCCAAACGCCACCGCTCTGCCCTGCCCGTCCGTGCTGACATGGCCGCGCTCGTCAAGGCGCACATCCTGACTGCGGCACCATTGCAGAAAGGTCGGACCTGGTGGCGCGCAAGCCGGGAATGCGGAAGAAAACGCGGATAACTGGCCGGCCATGGTGTTGAGCATCAGGTAATCCGGCTGCTGCGCATGGTGCAGCCCGCTGCCGGGTGGTTGCGGGTCGAACACTTCGATATTCAAAGGCCGATCGGCATGGCGACTCAGGCCGATCAACTGCTCCAGAATGCTCAAACCACGCGAGCCCAGACCGATAATCGCTACGGTATGCGTCTGCACGGCCATCACCAGCGCTTCGACTCAAAGAAGAACTTCGGCACCGGCAACGCGCTGCCTTCGGCCACTGCCTGGCGATACACGCGCTGGCCTACGGCAAGGTCCAGTACGCCGAGACCGAATGGCGAGAAGATCGAGGCCCGATCCGGGCTCAGTTCCACCTGCCCGGTCATGAGTTGCGCCAGCGTCCCGGTGATGAACGATCGGTCCTGATACTGCTGCACGGCGAGGTCAGGTGAGGTCCGAGCCTTGAGGCAGTGCTCAACGTCATCAAGAATGTTATTGGCCTGCGCGATGACGTCCGGGCCCAGATCACGCAACGAAATGTTCAGCAGCAATTGCCCTGGCCGAAACAGCGGCTCCAGCACATAAGGGCTCGGCGCGGTGGTAGCGAACACCACCACGTCAGCCTGCAAGGCGGTCGGCAAATCGCTTGGCTGACTGTTCAACCGATGTCGACTGGCGGCATGCTGCACCAACGCCGATGCCGAGTCCTCGTGTTGATCGAAGACGTTTATTGCGTCCATCGTCCAGCCATCGCTGACGAACATGTCGAGGATGGTTCGGGCAATGAAACCGGCACCGATGAACGCCATTCGTCCGACGTGGCGCTGATGACGGTTCATCCAGCGCGCACCGAGCACTGCCGAGGCTGCCGTGCGCATGGCGCTGATGCGTGAGGCTTCCAGGCAGGCAAAGGCATAGCCGGTCAGCGGGTCATTGAGGATCAGCACGGCTGAAGCGCGTTGCAGGCCCGTCTCGATATTGTCCGGAAAGCTGGATATCCACTTGATGCCACTGACTGCCTGCTCGCCAGACAGGCTGGCGGGCAAGGCAATGATCCGATTGGCCGGTGCCTCGGGAAAACGCAGAAAGTAACTGTCGGGGTTGATCGTGCGTCCGGCCTCGTGAGCCAGATACGCCGCCTGCACATCCTCGATGCAAGCCAGCGGATCAGCCGCCAGCAGGCGCGCGACCACTTCGCCATCGACCACATGAAACGCCGCCTGCTTCAGGCGCTCGGCAGCCAGCCAGAAGGTTGAACACTGCTCCTGCGCAAGCGAGCTTGCACCTGAAGGCGCTGTCACCGACCCACCGCTTTCGCGAGCAAGCTCGCTCCCACAAGGGCTTGCGCACGCGCAGACAACAGATTCACACACATCCTGTGGGAGCGGGCCTGCACCCGAAGGCGTCGCCACCGACCCACCGGTTTCGCGAGCAAGCTCGCTCCCACAAGGGCTTGCGCACGCGCAGACAACAGATTCACACACATCCTGTGGGAGCGGGCCTGCACCCGAAGGCGTCGCCACCGACCCACCGGTTTCGCGAGCAAGCTCGCTCCCACAAGGGCTTGCGCACGCGCAGACAACAGATTCACACACATCCTGTGGGAGCGAGCTTGCTCGCGAAGGCGTTTTCACGCTTCCCGGAAATGTTGCAGCCTCTGATGAGGAAAGATCCGCCAGGGTCATGTTCAGCACTTCACGGCCAAAACGCTGCTCGACCCACTGGTCATCGTAGAGGGTGTCCAGATAGCGCTCGCCCCAGTCTGGCGACAATGCCACGACCACCGAACCCGGCTCGATGCGCTCGCGCCAGGCATGTACCGCAGCGATTACCGTCGCGGTGGACCCGCCAACCAGCAAGCCCTTGCTGCGCGCCAGAATGCGACACATGGCGACGGTACGGGATTCCGGAACCATCTCCAGCGCGTAAATACCATCAGCCTTGAAGATCGGCGGATGCTGGCTGGTACCCAGCCCCGGTATGAAGCGACGGCTGGCCGGAGTGCCAAAGGTCACCGAACCGACGCTGTCGACGGCAATGATTCTGGTGCTCGGGTGATGCCGCTGAAAATGCTGGACGCAGCCCATCAGCGTGCCGGTGGTCCCGGCACCGACGAACAGATAGTCGACATGACCGAAGTGCTGGCTGATCGAGCGTGCCGTGGTCCGGGCGTGAGCACGCGGGTTGGCCGCATTCTCGTATTGATTGAGCCAGACGTATCGCGGGTCGCTGGCGAGCTTTTCCCTGATCAGCGCTATACGCGTTCCCAGAAACCCGCCGTTGGCATCCGGGGCCTGGACCTGAATCACCTCGGCACCGTAGCTGCGCATCATGCGGATGTTATGGCTGGAGCTGTTGGGGTCGACCACGCAGGTAAAGGGTATCGCCCGCTCAGCGCAGATCATCGCCAGCGCCACGCCAAGGTTGCCCGACGAAGATTCGATCAGAATCGTGTCAGGGCCCAGCAAACCCCGGGTCTGAAGGTCATTGATCAGCCCTACGGCGGTTTTGAGCTTGATCGAGCCAGCCGGGTTGAGTGATTCCATTTTCAGGAAAAAGTCTGCGCCCAGGCCAGACACCTTGAGGAAGGTCTGATCGTGAACGATGTCGCAAAGAGAGTCGTACATAAGAGTCACTTCCACTGTGCCAGCAAAGGTTCGGCTGCCGGTGTTGCAGCCCGCTCAAGCGCATTGGCGATACGCTCGGCGCGCAGCGCCATCAGCGAGAACGACTGGCTATCGCTGATTCCGTGGCTGCGTTCGGAAAGACCGTTGACCCAGATATTCACGTCGCACTCGCCCTGCGTAGCGACGCGGTAATCCCGATCAATCAGCAGGCCGCCATCCAGATCGGCCTTGAGCCATGGCTGCAAGCCACTCAATAACGGTGGTATCAGGTACTGCTGATAACCGGTGCCGAGCACAACGGCGTCGACTTCCAGCACTTGGGTGCGCTGGCTGAAGGTGTCGGTCAACTCGATCCGGTAGCCCTCGGCGCTGTGCTCGATGGCACTGATCAGGCTGTAAGCATGGGTCTGCAGACGCTTGCGTCCGGCGATGGAGTCCTCGTAGATCAGCGAAAACAGCTTCTGACTTTCATCCGGGTCGATCCCGGCGTAGTTGGTCGAACGGCTCCAGTCGAGAAAGCGCTGCCGCGCTGCGGGGCTCAGGCTATGGAAGTAATCAACGTGATCCGGGGCAAACACCCGGTTGGGGAACTGCCCCAGTTGAGTGAGCTTGAAACCGGCAGAGCGATGCACTGAATGCACCTCGATGGCAGGATCGCGACTGACCAGTTCCAGCACCGACTCACTGGCGCTCTGCCCCGAGCCCAGCACCAGCCAGCGCTTGGGCAAGTATTCGCCAAAGGCTTGCAGGCGGGTCAGAAACTGCGAAGTGTGAAACAGCGTCGGGCCAAGCAGCGCCTCGAACGCGTGTGGAATGCGCGGTGCGCTGCCGCTGGACAGCACGACATTGCGCGTCGTGAAGCAGGTTTGCGGCGTGCAGACCCGTACTTCGTGCAAACGACCGTTGCGCAGCACAGGGTCAATCCCGGTGACCGGCGTGTTGAAGCAGGTCTGGCTGTCCACTTGCCTGGACACCCAGGCCAGATAATCCGACCATTCATGGCGACTGGCGGGACGGCCCAGCAGGCCGAAATCGAACATCCGCCCCTGTTCCTTGAGGTACATGGCGAAGGAAAAGCGGCTGCGCGGGTTGCGCGGCGTCACCAGGTCACGAAATACGTGATGGTTGATGTCAGTTCCGGCCAGCAGCAGTTCGCGGTGCCATTGGCTGTCTTGCGCAGCTTCCAGATAGCGAATGGACAGCGAGCCGAGCGGGTCATTGGCCTCCCGTGCGTCTTCAAAAGCACAGGCCAGCGCGATGCCGGCTGGACCAAAGCCGATACAGACGGCGTCCGAGTGCAACGTGTGTGGTGTCGAGTTACCCATGAAGTTCCTGTCCTTAGAGTTGGCGTGAAGCGGTGTTCTTGGTTTTTCTTGCGGCTATCGGCTGACGGGGGTCAGTCCTGTGGGGCCCGGGGTCCAGACACAGGTCATCGCGCCTCGCAGCTCGCCCCGATCAAAGCCGACTGCGCCCAACGGTGTGTTGAAGGTGGTGTGCTGCAACGCGTTCAGCAGTTGCCCGGCGCGAAGACCGCCGTCGGCCAGCTCAGCCAGCACGTAAAGCATCAGCAGGCTTTCGCGAAAGTAGGTGTGTGGCTCGGCAGCGAACAACATTTGGTGCAGCGCGCTGGCATGGCAGCCATTTCCTGGGTTGTCAGGAGTCCCGAAACCGATGACGAACGTCTTGCCACGCTGGTCCTCGGCGCAGCCCAGATACGGCGAGGCAGCGTCGTCAGTCAGTACCAGCGGGCGGTTACTCCCGGCCTGTCGTCGCGCCTGCCAGTGTTCGCGACTGGGCTTGAGGCGGCCGGCAAATACCTCGACATCAGCGTGCTCTGGCTCTTCGACGCGCTGCAATCCAGCGCGTACCAGCGCTTCGCAGATGGCAACGCACAAGGCCTGACCATGAGCGCTGTCATCAGCCTGAACATGCACACGGCGCCATTGACGGCTCGCCAGCCAGCTCACCAGATCTCCCGCCAGTTGACGGTCCGAGGGGCAGAAACGGAATGCGTTGGGGTGCTCAAGCGTCAGGCCATCAATCGTTGCTGCCGGTGTCAGCAGCGCGATACCGGCTTGCCGATACAGCGCCGCGGCGCTGACGGCGGCGTCCGATGAAAAATGGCCAATGATCAGATCCGCTTTCCAGTCGATCATGTGCCGCGCCACTTCGGCCCCGCGAACGGCATTGGCTCCGTCGTCGAGAAAGTGCCATTGCACCCGCGCAAGCCCCGGTACGCAATTGCGCGCCACGGCCAGCGCCCTCATGAAGGTCCGCGCGTGCGGCGTGTCGTGGGGGTCGAACAGTGCGCTGACCCCGACCCGCAGACCCGGCACGGGTGACGCGAGCGGCGTCATGGTTGTATCCCCGCCAGACTGGCAGCGGGCATCTGCCGGCGTGGCGACAACGCCGACCAGCCGAGGCTCGGCCGGTCCTTTCCTGCCAGATGACTGCGCAGTTGCTCGAAAGCGATACCGGCAACACCAGGAGCAAACTTGAACCCCAGTCCCGACATGCCTGCGGCCAGATAAACCGGGCTGTGCTCGGCGCAGAAACCCAGCAGCGGACGACCGTCGGCGCTGTAACTGTCGAAACCCGGCAGCACATCCAACACACGTGGGTGGGTTGCCGAACCGCACAGCCGGACAATGCGCTTGCAGGCGTCTTCGGCATGCCGCGCATCAGGCTGTGCCAGATGCTCTGGCCAGAGGCTGTTATCGCGGGCGCCGCAGCCGGTCTGCACGATATGGCGGGTCAGCGGTATCGCGTAGCTCTGAGTAACCGCATCGATCACCGGCATTGACCAGTCGCTGTCAGTCAGCACCCGGGCAAAGGGGATCGAACGGGCTTCCAGCCCCGCGTGTGGCACCAGATGCTGACTCCAGGCACCCGCAGCCACCACTACCGCCCGACAACGCAAGGTGGCGTCCCCCATGTCGATGTGTACGAGGTCCGCAGCACGACAGTCGATGGCTTTGATCTCGCGATGCTCCAGCAGCAAGCCTTGCTGACGAACCACGTGGCACAGCGCCGCGACAGCCTGACGTACATTGCCGACGCAGGCGCGAGGTTCGAACAGGTTGACCCGCTCAACTGCCGGGCAGTGCGGATAGCGACCGCCATCGAGTTCATGGCCCGCCAGCAGACGCATCGGATAGCGTCCGCTGCCGTGCTGCTCGATAGCCCGGCACAGATTATCCAGCTGGTCCGTGGCGGCCCGGTAGATCACCCCGGTACGTCGCAGTGCGCTGGCGTAAGTGGTCGCGAAAATGCCGTCGTCCATCAGGCTGATTGACCACTCCGCAAGCTCCATCAGCAGCGGATCGCTGTCATACAAGCGAACCAGACCGCCGGAATAAGCGCTCGCCCCCAGGCTGCCGGCTGCGCCCTTGTCGATCAGAGCGACCGACACACCTGCGCTGCACAGCTTCGCCGCGATGCTGGCGCCGGTAATCCCGGCGCCGATGACCGCTATCTCGTAATCGATGAACATGTGGTGCATCCGTTCAGATGGAGTATTCAGCGGCCGAGCCGTTCATGAGCGTGGCGTTGACCCGGGCTTCGGGCAGTCCGAATGCCGATATGATCTGCGCTGACATTTCCGGAATCAGCGCCTTGCCAGCCACTGCGATGAACGCTGCCAGATGGCTGACGGGCCGACCTTCTGCCAGACGTGCGCGAGCAATGGCGATGACGTCAAGCAGCACCTGAGCCATGCCCTTCATCGAGAACTGCGCAGGCTCTGCGGCCCTGCTCCATTGCAGGCGTAATGCTTCCAACAGCCCGGCATCCGCCCCACAGATACCGCTCCACCAGCTGTCATCGCGATGTTTTCCGGCGTCCAGCAACGCGGGGAAAAATTCGCTGAATATCTGCTCCCGCCATGCGCGGAAATGCGTCAGACGAAAATCGCCTTCGCTTTGCTCGGGTGCGATGCTTGCCAGATACAGGCGCGCACTGTCGGCACAGGCTTCACGGGCCAGATCGCCGACCCAGATCGCATGATTGCGGCTGGTCGACAGGTTCAGGCCGTCCAGTTTCAGAAACTGATTGGGCATGAAGCGCTGGCGAACTTTGATATCGCGCAGCGCCGACAGCTGCGCCGGGTAGACGATGGCGTGGCTGAACACGCAGTCAAAACCGAGAAAATGCACCAGCGTGCCCTGTCCCGACTGCCAGTACTGACGGAACAGCTCCGGACGCCCGACACTGTCGGCATATTCACGAAATGCCGCCATATAGCCCGCCAGCCCCATGAACCAGGTGTGGACCCGGCACGAGCCGTCGGCCTGCAGGTCAAGCCCGCCGTCGCCCGGACGGGTTACGCCCCAGTCATGCAAGTGCTCCAGCGTATCGCGTAGCCAGTTGTCGAGCGGCTTGCGCCATTGCTGGCCCAACAGACGATCACGCAAGTGCGGCTTGAAATCAGCCAGCTTCAGAAATGCACGATGGGCCTTTTTCCATTGCGACGGCTGCCTGCACAATTTGCAGTTCAGACTGGTCATCAACTCGGCGTCAGGGGCCTGAGCGCAGTTCTCGCACTGGCTGGCATCAGAATCGGCCCCACAGTAATTGCAGTTGCCTCGGGCAAATGCCTCGTAGCCCCACACATCGCAATCGGGGCAGTACGGCTCGCTGGAATCGCGAAATTCGATCGAGCCCGCTTCACGCAACGCGTTGAACACCTCGCCAACCGCCTCGGCAAACCATGGGTTGTTGTGCGGACGCATCCAGTTGTCGGGTTTGATGTTGATCGCCGCCAGCGACGCTTCGATGCGGTCGGAATTACGCCCGGCCAGCTCGACCGGATCAACGCCCTGCTCCAGTCCTTTGCGCAGCATGTAGGACTGGTAATCGTCGGAATACGACACCAGCACACAGTCGTGACCGCGCTGGCGCTGGACCCGGGTGAACACGTCAGCGGCCAGAAACGGGCCGGCGATATGACCTATGTGCAAATCGCCATTCGGGGTGGGCGGCGTGATGGTCACGATGTACTTACTCATTGAGGCACCCCGTGGTTTCGCTGTGCTGAGCCACGAAAGCATTCACGTAGTTCATGTCCCACCACACCACATAGAAGTGGAAGTCCTCGGCGGAATCATTGATGACGTAATGATTGGTGTGTTTCGGAATCGCGGCGATATCGCCCACGACGAAGTCCATCTGTTTTTCGCCGACCACCAGACGGGCGCTGCCCTTGATGGCAATGAAGATTTCCTGGTCGATCTGGGTATGCGCTTCGCTGCTCGTACCCGGACGAACCACGCACCAGCCGCCAGCGAACGGCATCGGGTAGCCTTCCCAAGGCAACAGGCGACTGCCATCGAGCCCGTACTCATGTACCAATGAGTCGAAGCGGGTTTTACGGTGTATATCGAACTTTTCCATGCTCATTCCCGTACGTTTCAAGTCCGGTAAAGCATGAAATTGTTGCCAATTGTTGGCTATCCGATTGCCGGATAGCTCAGGGTCGAGAAATCGATTTTGCAGATGGCTGGTCACGCAAACACATGCGGGTCATATGTTTTTTGGCAATGACGGGTATCAATAACGCTGATAATTGAATCGAGGGCGGCGGTGTTACCGTTGTAGGCGATGAACGAACATATCTCCCGGCCTCGCGAATCCGCGTCGCGAGGCCAGTGAATCTCTGCTCTGCTTCATCACTCCTTTGGTTAGATCTTTTAAGCCACCCCGCTTGTGCGAGGTGGCTTTTTTTTGCTTAAAGATCGAACCCGTCCACCACGTTACGGCGCTCGTTCTCGCTGCGCATGTCGTAGCTGGCGGTGGTCGAAATATGCGTGTGATGCGCAAGTTTCTGGGCAATCGACAGATCGAACTCTTCGATCACACGAGTGATGAACGAACGTCGAAAATCGTGGGGCATGATGTTCACCCCCACCTGCCGCCCGCGTTGCTTGGCGATGAAGTAAATGGCGTGTTTGGTGATTCTGTCGCGAGTGATATGGCTGCCGCGGCGAATCCGGTTGAACAGGAACGGGTCATCGCCCTGCCCCGGCTGCAGGCACGAGCGGCGCAGTTCCAGCCAGTCGTTCAGCGCTTTGAACGCCCACTCGGGGGCATATTTGATCAACTGTTTGTTACCTTTGCCCAGCACCCGCAGGCTGCGCTCGGCGAAATCGATCTGTGACAGGTCCAGGTTGACCGACTCGGACTTGCGCATCCCCGAGCCGTACAGAATCGCAATGATCGCGGCGTCGCGACGCCCTTGCGGCCTGGGGTCTGCAGCGCAGGCCTCCATCAATTCACGAATCAGCGTGCGGCGGATATTACGGCCCTTGGCCAGACGCGTACCGCTGACCGGCTTGATCGAGCGAATTTTCAATAATTGTTCGTGGCTGATCAGGTCGTGCCGCCAGGCTTCGTTCATCACACCGCGAATAGCGTTCACATACAGCGAGGTGGTATTGGGTGCGTAGTCGTCTTCACGCAGCGTCGCGACCAGTGCGGTCACGTGGCCAGGCTGCAGGGTGTGCCAGGGAATGTCATGAATATCGACGTCAGCCATGCCCAGACGATCTGCCGCGTCCTGCAAAACGTAGGTCATAGTCAGGCGGCTTGAGGGTGCCAGGCGGTCGAGATAGAGGCGCAGTGGCTTGTTGACGTCGGGCAGCGAAGGCTGGCTGACAATGCGTGCGTCCTGATCGGTATAAGGGTCTTGCGGCATGTGGAACGACGCCTTTTCTGGTGCAAGCGCGCGAACAGCTGCGGCGCTCTTCATTCATATTCAGGCAGCCGACTTTAGCACGAGGGCCCTGCTGCGACACCTCTGGCGCGGCTCGTTCAGCTCAGCTGAACGAGCCCTCCCGGCAATCATCGGTAACACCCTGCTGCTTGAACGACGCGCTGCCTGGGATAGCCTTGGCCGACTTTTCCGGCCCTCAAGGCAAGCACGTATCTTGATTCCGCCCCTCGCTAGCAAAGCACATGGCCGTCGCGACGCGGCTGCGCATTTCTGGTTGCTGGCCCATCAGGTCAGTCAGCGCAGCGAGGCCGAACGCCTGGCGAACATTCAGGCAGGCTTTGTGCATGGCTGGATCCGCGCGGTACGCGACGCGCTGGCCCTCGGCCCGCGGCAAATGGAGGCGCTGTTCAATGCATCAATTTCAACGCTGGAACGTCGCCAGCGCCAGAAACAGCCATTGGACCCCGTGGCTTCGGAGCGTCTGGACCGCCTCGCAATGATCGCCAGTCACATCCTTCGCGTGCTTGAAACACCCGAGCGCGCCAGTCGCTGGCTGGTGACACCCAACGCAGCACTTGGCGGTTGCATCCCGTTGCAATTATGCGAAACCGGGCTCGGCACCGCCCGGATGCATCGCGCACTTGAATATGCGCAGTCAGGTGACAAGGGCGAACCCAGCGTTTTTTGACCGACTCAGCGCCCGGTGTCCACCACAACCCGGCCACGGATCTGGCCCGCGATCAATTGCGGCGCGATGTCGATCACTTCACTCAAGCCAACTTCACGACTGATCAGCGGCAGCAGCGCCAGGTCCAGGTCGCTCGCCAGCCTGGACCAGGCTTCCAGCCGGTCAGCCCGCGGGCGAGTAACGCTGTCGATACCAGCCAGAGTGACGCCGCGCAGAATGAACGGTGCAACCGAGCCCGGAAACTCTATACCCTGCGCCAGACCGCAGGCCGCGACTACGCCGCGATAACGAATACCGGCGCACACATTGGCCAGCGTATGACTACCGACAGAGTCGATTGCCGCCGCCCATTGCTCCTTGACCAAAGGTCGCCCCGGCTGCGAAAGGGTCGCCCGGTCGACGACCTGCGCTGCGCCGAGTTGATGCAAATATTCGCTTTCCGAAACACGCCCGGTGGAGGCAATCACCCGATAGCCAAGCCTGGCAAGAATAGCGATGGCGAAACTGCCGACTCCCCCATTGGCACCGGTCACCAGCACATCGCCGTGGTCGGGTGTCAAACCGTGCTTCTCAAGGGCCAGCACGCTGAGCATTGCGGTATACCCCGCCGTGCCAATGGCCATCGCCTGCGCGGGCGTGAAAGCATCCGGCAATGGAATGAGCCATTCGCTCTTGAGCCGCGCCTTCTGTGCCAGACCGCCCCAGTGCCCTTCGCCAACACCCCAGCCATTGAGCAGGACGTTGTCACCCACCTTGTACTCAGGCGTATCGCTGGCTTGCACCGTACCCGCCAGATCAATACCCGGCACCATCGGAAAGCTGCGCACAATAGGGCTTTGGCCGGTGATTGCCAGCGCGTCCTTATAGTTCAGCGTGCTGTGCGACACGTTTATCGTCACGTCACCTGCAGGCAACTGTGCTTCGTCGATATCGGTCAGATTGACGCGATAACCTGCCTCATCCTTGTCGATCAAAATGCCCTTGAACATGTGCGCCTCCAATTTAGACTGATCGTCTTTAAATAGCCCTGAAAAAAAGTCATTGCGGCAAACCACGAAGGTAACCGGCAATAAACGTGTTCAGTGGTGTGTCGCTTTTGACCAGCCGGGCGCGGAGCACCGCCCCTTCCCAGCCGATCCAGAAAAACGCGGCCAATTCATCGCAATCGGCACTTCTAGCCAACTCACCATGCGCCTGTGCGGCCCTGAGGCAGCAGGCCAGCTTCGACTGCCAGTCCAGCAGCGTCTGCTCCAGTACGGCACGAAACCCCTCCGGCAACAGACCGACTTCCTGGCCCAGATTGCCGACCATGCAACCGCGTCGATAATCATGCCGCGCCATGCCGCTCTTGGCGCTTTGGACAAAGCCCACCAGTCGCTCCAGTGGCGAAAGCGCTTCGTCCAGCAGCCAGTGGTCCAACCGCTGTGCAAAATAGCGAGCGTATTCATCCAGTACCGCCCGGCCGAAGGCTTCCTTGCTGGTGAAGTAGTGATAGAACGAGCCTTTGGGAATGCCGATTTCCTTGAGGATGTAATCCAGCCCGGTGGCCGAGAAGCTTTGCTCGGTCAGCACTTCCAGACCGCGGCGCAACAGTGCCTCGCGGGTCTCGAGGTTGTCGCGGTCCACTTTCGGTGGCCGCCCGGGGCGTCTGGTTTTTACAGGCAATTGAGTCATGCAGGAATATTAGACCGATCGTTTTTTATGTCAACCTCGCCGCGCGGTCTATGTTTTGCGCCGGAAATGCCGTTTGCCATTCACGCTATTCTCGCGCTCAATGCCATGTACATGACTGCCCGAATACAAGCCGGAGAAACACATGAGCCAATGGCCGGACACCCGCATTATTGACCTGCTAACTATAGAGCTGCCGGTGCTGCAAGCGCCTATGGCCGGAGCCACCGGATCACAAATGGCTATTGCTGTCGCGAAGGCTGGCGGGCTGGCATCGCTGCCCTGCGCAATGCTGACCCCTGAGCAAATCGAACAGGAAGTCACCACCTTTCGGCAACATACCGGCAATCTGCCCCTGAACCTGAACTTCTTCTGCCATCAGGCTCCGGCCTACGATGCCGAACGCGCCGAGCATTGGAAACAGGCGCTAAAACCCTATTACGAAGAGTTGGGGGCCGATTTCGATGCGCCGACGCCCGTCTCCAACCGTGCCCCTTTCGACAGCGCCACCTGCGATCTGGTCGAGCGCCTGAAGCCGGAGGTGGTGAGCTTCCACTTCGGCCTTCCCGAGCGAGCGCTACTGGAACGGGTCAGAGCCACCGGGGCAAAGATCATTTCCTCGGCGACCACGGTCGAGGAAGCCGTCTGGCTGGAGCAGCATGGCTGCGATGCGGTCATTGCCATGGGCTACGAAGCCGGTGGTCATCGGGGCCTGTTCCTCAGCGATCAACTGCACACTCAGGTCGGCACTCTGGCGCTGGTGCCGCAAATAGTGGACGCCGTGCGCATTCCGGTCATCGCTGCGGGTGGTATTGCAGATGGTCGCGGGGTCGCGGCGGCATTTGTTCTGGGTGCCTCGGCGGTACAGGTAGGTACGGCGTATCTGTTCTGCCCTGAAGCCAGCGTCAGTGCACTGCATCGCCAGGCGCTGCACACTGCAACGGACAGCCAGACTGCGCTGACCAACCTCTTCACCGGGCGTCCGGCGCGCGGCATCGTCAACCGGATCATGCGCGAAGCTGGCCCCGTCAGCCCACTCGCCCCTGCGTTCCCTCTGGCAGGCGGTGCCTTGATGCCGTTGCGCGCACAAGCGGAAAAACAGGGCAGCAGTGACTTTACCAACCTCTGGGCAGGTCAGGCAGTTGGTATCAAACATCAGCTGGGTGCGACCGAGCTGACTCGGCAACTGGCTGAAAACGCGCTGAAAATTCTCTCACTCCGGTAAAACAGTGCTTTCAGAACAACAGGCTATCGCTATATATTTAACTATATAGCGAAACGCCTTTATTTCGACGGCGTGCGTTTTCATCATCAAGGAGCTGTTCCATGCGAACGACCACGCTGCGCGCCATTCTCAAGTTCTCTGCCCTGGCCTTCGCCGTATCAGCTACAGCCAACGCGTTTGCCGACGAGGTGCAGGTCGCCGTCGCAGCCAATTTCACAGCGCCCATTCAGGCGATTGCCACTGACTTTGAGAAGGACACCGGCCACAAGCTTGTTGCCGCGTTTGGCGCTACCGGTCAGTTCTACACACAGATCAAGAATGGTGCCCCTTTCGAGGTGTTCCTGTCGGCCGACGACACCACCCCGGCAAAGCTTGAGCAGGAAGGCGACACCGTCAAGGGCTCGCGTTTCACGTATGCGGTGGGCACCCTGGCGCTGTGGTCGGCCAAGGACGGTTATGTAGACAGCAAGGGCGAAGTGCTCAAGACCAATCAGTATCAACACTTGTCCATCGCCAACCCAAAAGCTGCCCCTTATGGTCTGGCAGCGACGCAAGTGCTGAGCAAACTGGGCCTGACCGACGCGACTAAAGCCAAAATAGTCGAAGGCCAGAGCATTACCCAGGCCTATCAGTTCGTTTCCACCGGCAATGCGGAACTTGGCTTCGTGGCCCTGTCGCAGATCTACAAGGACGGCAAACTGACCAGCGGGTCGGCCTGGATCGTGCCGGACGCCCTGCATGACCCGATCAAGCAAGATGCCGTCATCCTCAACAAGGGCAAGGACAACGCCGCTGCCAAGGCGCTGGTCGAGTACCTGAAAGGCCCGAAAGCCGCCGCCATCATCAAGTCCTTCGGATACCAGCTGTAAATGCCACTGGGAAGTGCCGACATCGCGGCGATCTGGCTGACACTGAAGCTGGCGT
Source organism: Pseudomonas sp. ICMP 3272 (assembly GCF_001466905.1). Taxonomy (NCBI): domain Bacteria; kingdom Pseudomonadati; phylum Pseudomonadota; class Gammaproteobacteria; order Pseudomonadales; family Pseudomonadaceae; genus Pseudomonas; species Pseudomonas sp. ICMP 3272. The sequence goes on along the minus strand of NZ_LKEK01000086.1, from coordinate 19,852 downwards.
CATTGACCACCATCATCCTGTTGATCATCGGCACGCCCATCGCGCTGTGGCTGGCGCGCACTGATTCATGGCTCAAGGGGCCGATTGGCGCGGTCGTCGCCCTGCCCCTGGTTTTGCCGCCGACAGTCATCGGCTTTTATCTGTTGCTGTTGCTTGGCCCCAACGGAGCTGTGGGCCAGCTTACCCAAAGCCTGGGACTGGGCACACTGACTTTCAGCTTTGCCGGACTGGTGATCGGCTCGGTCCTGTACTCGATGCCTTTCGTCGTCCAGCCGCTGCAGAACGCATTTGCAGCCATTGGCACCCGTCCGCTGGAGGTGGCAGCCACATTGAGAGCGGGTCCATGGGACACGTTCTTCCACGTGATTCTGCCGCTGGCAAAACCCGGCTTTATCACTGGGGCGATTCTGGGGTTCGCGCACACGGTCGGCGAGTTCGGCGTGGTGCTGATGATTGGCGGCAACATTCCCGAGAAAACCCGCGTGGTGTCGGTGCAGATTTTCGATCACGTCGAGTCCATGGAGTACCTGCAAGCACACTGGCTGGCCGGAGCGATGCTGGTGTTCTCCTTTCTGGTGCTGTTGGCGCTGTATTCCAGCGGTAAATCCAAAGCAGGATGGAGCTGAGTCATGGCCTCACCGATAGAAGTCCGCCTGCACATGACCTACCCGGATTTCACCGTGCGTACCGACCTGACCCTGCCGGGGTCGGGCATCACAGCACTGTTCGGGCCTTCAGGCTCGGGCAAGACCACATGCCTGCGCTGCATTGCCGGGCTGGAAAAAGCTGGCCAGGGCTTCATTCGTGTTCATGATGAAGTCTGGCAAGACACTGAAAAAGGCGTTTTCCTCGCTCCGCACAAACGGGCGATCGGCTATGTATTTCAGGAAGCCAGCCTGTTCCCGCACCTGTCCGTGCGGGCCAATCTGGAATTCGGCATGAAACGCATCCCGCGTCAGCAGCGCAACATTCAATTGCCGCAGGCCGCTGAACTGCTCGGTATCGACCATCTGCTGGAGCGCAGCCCTGACAAGCTATCCGGTGGGGAGCGTCAGCGCGTGGGCATTGCACGCGCACTGTTGGCCAGCCCGCGCCTGATGCTGCTCGACGAACCTCTGGCGGCACTGGACGCCAGGCGCAAAAGTGAAATCCTGCCGTATCTCGAACGCCTGCATCGGGAGCTGGACATCCCCATGCTGTATGTCAGCCACGCTCAGGATGAGGTTGCACGCCTGGCAGATCATCTGGTGCTGCTTGAAGGCGGCAACGTACTGGCCAGCGGCCCGATTCGCGAAACACTGGCGCGGCTTGACCTGCCACTGGCCATGGGCGGCGATGCAGGCGTGGTCATTGAAGGCACGGTCAGTGCCTATGATCGTCATTACCAGTTACTGAGTGTGACGCTGCCCGACAGCACATTGTGCATGCGCGTCGCACACGCCGAAATGCAGATCGGCACCCTTCTGCGCGTCAAGGTTCAGGCCCGGGATGTCAGCCTGAACCTGCAACCCGACGATCAAAGCAGCATTCTCAACCGCTTGCCGGTCACGGTGGTGGAGGAAGCGCTGGCTGACAACTCGGCACATGTGCTGGTGAAACTGGACGCCGGGGGCACGCCTTTGCTCGCGCGCATCACGCGCTACTCCAGTGACCAGTTGAACCTGCACAGAGGCCAGTCGCTCTGGGCGCAGATCAAGGCGGTTGCCGTACTGGCCTGATGCCCTGAAAAACCGGTCAGTCAGCAAATAAACGGCACCACGGTAAAAGACCGAGGTCAGTGTTTTTAACTGCCTTTGGAAATTAGCCATGCCTGACTCGACTGCCATCAGCCAGCCCGCCAGTGACCTGCATTATGTAGACGACACTCAGCCGGGCCTTACGCGCAAGGTACTGCGCGGCAAATTCGCCTACTTCAACATTGAAGGTGAGCGCATCAAGGACGAGTCGGAGATCAAGCGCATCAACGCGCTGGCAGTCCCGCCCGCCTACACCGATGTGTGGATCTGTGCCGACCCGATGGGCCACCTGCAGGCTACCGGACGTGACGCACGCGGCCGCAAACAATACCGCTACCACCCGCGCTGGCGCGAGATACGCGACCAGGACAAATACTCGCGGCTGATAGAGTTCGGTCATGCGCTGCCCAAGGTTCGCAAGCAGATAGAAGCACAACTCGCGCAGCCGGGCATGGGCCGGGAAAAGGTCATGGCGACGGTCATTTCATTGCTGGATGCGACGCTGATCCGCATCGGCAACAGCCAGTACGCCAAGGAAAACCGCTCATACGGCCTGACCACGCTGCGCAACAAGCATGTCGAGGTCAAGGGCGGCCAGATCCTCTTTGAGTTCCGGGGTAAAAGCGGCGTTGAACACAAGGTCAGCGTCAAGGACCGGCGCTTGGCCAATGTGATCAAGCGTTGCATGGAATTGCCGGGACAAAACCTCTTTCAGTACCTGGACGAAGATGGCGTGCGCCATGCGGTGACGTCATCCGATATCAACGCCTACCTGCAAAGCCTTACCGGCTCGGATTTCACCGCCAAGGATTACCGGACCTGGGCAGCGAGTGCTCTGGCGCTCGCGACGTTGCAGAAACTGCATTGGGAGCCGGAGGCCGACGCCAAGCGGCACATCGTCGACATGGTCAAGGCGGTCTCGAAACAACTGGGAAACACCCCTGCCATCTGCCGAAAATGCTACATCCACCCCGCAGTACTGGAAGGTTTCCTGCTCGGCAACCTGGCCAAACTCCCTCGCTCCCGACAACGCAAAGGCCTGCGCCTGGAGGAAGTCGCCCTGGCGAGCTACCTGCGATTACTGGCTGACAAGGTCGAGGCTGTAGTGAGCGATGCGGTGGTGAAAGAGAGCAAAGCCTGAGCCGCCTGAACGCGGCACGTCAGCCTTTGCTCCAAAAAAATTTCGTAGCCTCATGATTTACCAAGCATTTCCGGCAGGCAAAAAAGCGGCATTCCGAGTCATTTGTGACGCTTTCAAGCTTGCTTCATGGGGGCCGGGTGTATATATTCCCTGCTCTTGGCGCTACCGCCCCGATGGCGAAATTGGTAGACGCAAGGGACTTAAAATCCCTCGTCCTTTGGACGTGCCGGTTCGACCCCGGCTCGGGGCACCACATATAGATCAAGGGCTTACGGGGCATTTTGCTCAGTAGGCCCTTTTTGTGTTGGTCCGCAAAAACAGTCGTGGTCCGCAATTCCAAAAAACTTTTTCTCCGGCGTCCTGCTGACGAACACCACTCCCCAAATCTGAAGCACTCAAGCACTGCACGCCCTCACCGCGATTAGGAGTCACTCCACGTACGTCAAGTACACCAAAAAAGGTCAACGCCACCGTGGTTTCGTTCAGCGAGATTTCGAGGCAATAGCAGATACCAGGCGCGGTCATGTAGATCCCGGCTCTAATGTCTATTTTTCTCTGAATACTCTTGTGCAGATTCGATCGACAACAAATGCCATCGCGATCATCCAGCCGACGAAAAATACTGTCCGTGTGCCGTGATCTATTCCAGGTATCTCAAACCCAAGCCACGCACCTGCAAACATCAGAGGCACAAACAAAACAAGGGCAAGCAATCGTTCTAAAAGCCTGTTCACACTTGAAACTCCACATAAAAAGCGTGAGTCAGTTTGAGCCTCTTCATGTTGCCAGAGCCCAAGGCGCTGACTTCTCGCCCTCGGAAATATGCAAGGCTACTCTTTCAGTTGAAATGGGTCGTAAAACCAAAACCATGAAGACGGTTCAGCAAAGTCCACGTGAGATAGCCTATCGACGGGACGATGGCGAGCGTTTCAGGTATCGCTGCAAACTGGAGAGTGAGCGAGTCATTTGGAGAACATCCCTGAGTGATACCGGCGAATGGGATCGCCGGGGCTTGCTCCGCAGTCTTCACGTCTATCGCTGCACTCCAGTAACCTGAACACCCAAAATGCAAGACGGAAGCCGATCCTGGAAGCACCCGGCGGTTAAACCGCAGACCTTGCAGAATGCCGATTTACTCACCAAAGTCGACATCAAATGCTTGATAAAACGCCATCGGCGACTCTGCAACAATCCAGAGCAGAAGAATGCAATGGTGACCCTTTTTGCCCTCTGGCAACACTGCCGAATCTATTATTGCCGGCTCAAGCTCACCGCGGTGTTTGTCAAAAGGCTGAAGAAGGGAAATTTTTTCGTCAAAAGGGTTCTCTTGAAAGTGATTGCGCGTCAATCGGGTGCTCTCGTCCCATCCATCTTTGGTAATGAACCAACGATAACCACGCGTCACATGAGTCGCTTCATACCTCCAGGTTACGTCAAACGTACTCCCACTTTTCACGCTCAGGCGAGGCCAGCCTTCAGTGTTAAGGATGCCCTTCTTTTTCAGTGCCTCAGTGAGTTCGGTATCGGTGTAATTCAAACAGTCGCGCTCATCAATCCAGCCTGCACTCATTATCAGTCCATCTACTGGCGGGGCAGCACTATCAACATCGCCATCTGGATACTCGTCTCTGCGAGGAAAATCGTGTGCAGGGCCTTCTAATTTATCAGGGAAGTTTTTGCCGCTTTCTATTCCGTGCAGATGCCACTCCAGTACCATGCCCTGATCCATGGCATACGAGCCCCGCGATGCAGGCTCGATAACCCTGCCGTGTCTGGGTTGCTTACTATCAGATTCGCTCATTTCCATATCCCCAATTCTTGAATCAGGCATGCCTTGCCTGTTGCACAATTGAAGACCTGCTTCCATGGGCCGGATAGCTAGCAGTACAGCCAGTAGATTTTTCTGTGAAAACCTGAAACGTGAGGGCTGGTGAACTGCCCAACCCGCCACCGTTGTTGTACGTGCCCGCAGCACTTAAAGCATGAAGTTAATCCGAAATATATTCCCCTCGGGGTCCAGCAAAACCGCCTGATACCAATGGTAATACGTCAGATACGGCGCCTTGATCAATCGCGCACCCAGCGCCACTGCTTGAGGCACCAACCTGTCCACCTCGGATTGCTCATCGACATCAATGTTGAGGAGAAACCGGCAACCGGTGCTACCAGTAAACTCATCCAGCCCCAACAATTCGTAGGCATCGAGTGCATTGAAACCGATGCAGGATTTGCCTGTGTCCAGCCCACGAAAAATAGGCGACCTGATGGCCTCGATTTCACTGAAGCCGAACAGCTTCGAGTAAAAACCGCTTAAACCGATGATGTCCTGCGCGAACACGTTGACGTATGAAAGTGTGCTCATATCAGGCTACCTTGCTGCCGCCGAAGGTCGTCTGTTTGACGAACTTGGCCAGCAAGTGGTCGCCCGAAGTCACCGGCGCGTGCCGTGGCGTGGTGCCAGGCGGCAGGCAACCGGGCAGGCACTCGATCAAGGTGTCGTAGTTGGGTTGATGGAAGAACACCAATGACTGCCGACGGTTGTCCTGCTCACTGCTAATGGGCGGGTTGACCACGCGGTGCAGGGTGGAAATCCACTGGTCGTTGGTCCACTGCATCATCAGGTCGCCGATGTTGACCACAAAACCGTTCTCGACATAGGGCACATCGACCCATTCGCCTTGCTGATTACGTACCTGCAAGCCACCCAGCGCATTGTCGGGGCGCACAATGGTCAGGCTGCCGTAGTCGGTATGCGCGCTGGCGCGCAGCTGGCCGGCCTCGACTTCGGTCTTGATGTCCGGGTAACTCAGGCTGCGGAACATGCTGATATGCCGGTCGATTCTGTCATCAAAAAAGCACTCATCCAGTTCCAATGCCAGGGCAAACAGGCGCATCAACGATTGCGCCAGTTCACTCATCGCCTCGAAATAAGCTTGATACGCCTCTTTGAACCCAGGCAGCAATGCCTCGGCAGGCCAGACATTCGGCGCGAAGTGCGAGCCTGCTTCGGCGTTGTGGTAATAATCTTCGTTCGGCACGTTGCTCGGCCCGATGGAGAAGGATTCCTTCAGATCCCCCGGCGCACTTTCTTCCAGAGAATATGAAAGGCTCTCCTCGGCTATCGCGCTGTACCCACGCACCATTTCCGGGCTGGGACGATCAACCTTGCGTTTTTCCGCCAGCGGCAAATCAAAGAACTGGCGGGTCAAACCGGAGACCTTATCGATAAGTTCTTTGGGAATCTGGTGCTCGGTGATTACCAGAAACCCAATGTCCTTGCACGCTTGATTGACTGCCTGCGCCACGGCTGCCTTGCCGTCCGGTTCTCCTGAAAAATAAGGGGCCAGGTTGATAATGGGCACATAGTGCAGAGTCATACGGCTGCTTCCTCTCGCTGACACGGTGCGGGAAAGTTTCACCGGCAAGGGTGAAGGTCAGCGAGACGAGAGCAGAAAGCATGCCACTGCAAGAATTCACAATTCATACAATCAGTTAGCCGTATCGACCGTTCAAGCCAGATCAAACGGTCTGAAACGGAACGCATGGTTTGAATGCGCACAGATGAAAAACGGCCCAGAACTGCGCACATTTTTCTCCCGTGCGGCTACGCACTTTCAATACGCCGGATGACCTCGGCGGTCGTGGTGACCTCTCCGAACTCATAGGCAATAGTTGTCAGCGATATACGCTGAACGTCTGCGGCTGAAACTGCACCAAAACCGACATCCGGGTAGTCCATTGCAGCATTGGCGTCACTCAGGGCGATAACCTTGTATTCCCGGTGCACGCCGTCCCTGATCGTGGTTTCACAACACACGTTGGTGACCGTACCGCAGACAATGATCGTATCGACATCCCGCGCGCGCAGCACCGTGTCCAGGTCCGTGTTGTGAAAGCCGCTGTAGAACAGCTTGTCGACAATCACATCACCCGACTGGGGCGCGAGCGCTTCGATAACCTCAACGTCCGGATCATGCCGTGCCAGTATCTGATCCACATTCGGGTACAAATCGCGCATGCGCCCGGTGTCCGAACCATCGCCGCGCACGATATGGCGCAGATAAACCACCGTCACCTGAGCAGCCCGCGCGGCCTGCAGCAGCGTCTGGATCGGCTGGACGATATCCGCTGTACTTTTTACGTACAACGCCCCGGTAGGCTCACAAAAGACTTTTTGCATGTCTACAACAATGACCGCCGTTCTGCGCGGGTTGATCGGCCATCGGACAAGGGGTTTGCTCATGGGACTCACCTCGATTGAGCCTGACAGGCTGGGTAGGCTTGCCAAGCAATAATCGTGCTGTATGTCTCGAGGAAATATAGGAAAGAACTGCATATTGATCACGCAGATAAATAGCCTGTGTCTTACACACCGGAACTGCCGTCCTAAACGCATTGAAAACACAAGGAGCATTGAAATGAAGCCAGGCTTCGTAGAGCAAAAAGTGTCAGGCAGGTTTTATCTGAGAACGCATGGCATGTTACTGCTGGCGCTTGCCTTGACGGGATGCGGAACAATCAATACTACGTTCAGACCCGATTCCGTGGCAGGTGAAAAGCTCACTGCCTAGAAATCACATTGTTCATCAATTCCGCGAGTGTATAGCGGGTCTATGCTCGATTCCTGTGAACTGCACGCCGAACCCCAACCGTTCGTTTCCTATCAGATGCGCCCCCATCCGGCATGGGTGCTGCTCGACATGGGCGTGTCCGGAATTGCGGACACCTTGCTGTTGCCCTGGACAATTTATCAGCAAAATGAGTATGGCTATATCAATGCGAGCCGCTTTAAGTAGCCGCTATGAATTTAGTACTAAGAAGCCGAACCGCGATTACTGCAACTTTCACAGAAAGTAATCGCAGACGTTAATCTACGGAATTTTCAAAATCGGAAGCTGGGCTCAGAGCTGTTACCGAGTCACAATACTGAATAGCTACGTCTAGTTCTCGTATTGCGTCGGCAATAGGATCGTATTTTATCTCTTTGAGAGAATTTTTTAATTCATCTCGAGTGTTAGCGAGCAGCTCCCGCGCGAAACCCGGGATGAGGGTGGAGTTTGCAAATGCCTCTTCCACCGCTGCAATATCAAACATTGATTCTTTTAAATCATCAATACTCTCCGTAGCCAACAAAGTCTCTCGGAGTAGATTGCAAAAATCTTTAGCGAACTCCAAGCATATAGCTCTTACATCCTCTATGGGCGCCGGAACTTCAACGATCTTATTGCGAGCGTCTAGGCGAATAATTTTCGTTGCAATGAAATAACGCCCATCAGCCCATCCGTTGATAACTGGATTACCGTCATGGGTTGCGGCGTTTCGGACATTATGCATGAACGAACCGTGTCGAAGAAGTGATATCTTGGACCAGTCCAACTGCTCGTTTGTCACCGTCTTGACTGAATCTTTAAGCGTCTGGATAACGTTCGTAAATGCCGAAAAACCGTAGAGGACTGCACGGTTATTCCCCCTTGAAATCTCATCTCCGCGTGTGAACATCTTAAGCGACTGATCACAGCCATTAATCACAATAGCCAGTTGAAAATGGAGCTCTTTTACTTTGCCAGCAAAATAATTGGCTACAAATCGTCGATGCCGAACAGAAAAATCTTCCATAAATTAACGCCCCTCGTGTTCTGCTACTGTGATGTTGTCCGAGCTTCGTTTGACGCACGTCACGAGTCTTACAAAAGTTAGTCACGATACAGGCCTCTGCCTAGCAATGTAGCCTCCATCCCCGTCGTCGTCATGCCACTTTTGGAGGTAAAAAAAACGGCAACCTCTGGTGTCATTTCTGGCCCGGTACGAGACATGTATCTCAGAGTGGCTCATGTCAGCATCCAGAGAAAAAACCCTAACAGTCCCGGTGTTCAACGGCTCGAGCTGCATGGGGTGCTGAGGCTCACCGCCACTAACAACAACAACGCTTACACAGTCGCAATATCCGCCACTGTTTTCAATCTGGAACTTTTCAAAAAAATCGCCCTGATAAAAATAATCCCCAAGGTGTCTGATCTCAAACAATGGCTCAAACAGGCGCTCCTGATTAGCTAACCCCAAAGCTTGAATTCTATTCATCTCTGTCTGCTGCTGAACGGAGTTTTTTAGCTCTTCTGCCTGAAGCCTCAAAGCATTCGTACTGAGCTTGAGCTCACGGCCTTGCTGGAGAAAACCAAGAACGAGCCACAAAAAAGCGACAGGTCCGAATGTGCCAGCGAGAAAGTCGCCCAGCTCATTTAATTTCAAGCAAAGAAACGCCGTCCAATTAACCGATAACCACCAGCCCATCAGGGCGAGGTAAGCAACTGTCAGAATTGCCCCCCAAAATTCCAACTTTTTCATGCGTTTGCCCTAAGAAAATTTTCGCTACCAATACCTCACTTGAAAGACTCACGCCACCCTTGGAATCATATATGAGCCAGCTCCACCAGATATTGGTAGGCAATTGCATCGACATGATGCGTGCGCTGCCAAATAAAAGCTTACATTATGTGCGTGACCAGCCCGACTTACTAACGTCTGCGTGACTACGGCGAAGAAGACCAGATCGGCCTAGAGGAAACGCCAGCCGAGTGCATCGCTCGCTTGGCCAGCTTGCTCCGCCAAGTGCTATTTTGCTGTCTGACCGTGGGACATGTAAATCCTGTCGATGTCCCAGAATTGTCCCCATTAGGGCTGAAAACAAATCCGCCGCACAATAAAAAAAGCCCCGCGACCAAGTGGGTGCGGGGCTTTCAAATAGTGGAGGCCGAGGTCGGAATCGAACCGGCGTAGGCGGATTTGCAATCCGCTGCATAACCATTTTGCTACTCGGCCTCAAACGAAAGATGCTTCACTTAAACATCAAACGTATTTTCATTTCGCGGGAAACCGGTATTTCTTTGGCTTCCAACCCATTGAATCTAAAGGGTTTTTTTCAATTCCTCGCTCAGGAATGGACGCAATTCTGTACTGGTTCGCATGTCATGTCAAGAACGAGGAGAAAATAATTCGCTCACTGTGCGCAGGTGTAATGGCTAATCAACCTGACGCTCCAGAGGCGCATACGGTTTGAAGAAGCCTGCCCCCATCCAGTGCGGTGTTTTTTCTGTGGTCAATGGCTGGGCGCGCTGGTAGCTGTTAGCGTTTTTTGAATAGCCCTTGTGGTCGTACTCGGCCATGAACGGGTACGGAAAGACCTTGCGGGTACGTCCGCGATTACCGACGTTTTCCTTAACCATCGATGCTGGCAGGGCTTTTGGCAGCGGTCTCTGCCGGTTGCCGGCCTTCTCGGGGCCTGCCTGTCGGGCAACAATGGCATCCGGTGCCTGGCTTTTTTCAACCCAGGCCATGATCGGCGTCAGCAGATCAACCAGACTTGGCCCTTCCCCGCCGCCGCAGTGATAAACACCGGGCAACATATATAGCCGTGAGAACGCCTCGGTGCGTGTCTTGCCCATCTGTGCTTCGACCGCCTCGTGGTACGCCAGAGTGTTGAGCGGCGAGATGTTCGGGTCGGCCCAGCCGTGCCAGAGAATCAGCTTGCCGCCGCGGCTGGCGAATGGTGACAGGTCCGGGTTGGTGGCATCGTATAGCGCATGCAGCGGGCGTAGTTGATCAAAGGTTTTCTTGTCGAAGTTCAGTGCGTTCAGATCGAAATCCGCGCTCGGGTTCTTTTCGAACACCACATTGCGAATGGCCTCCAGTGCAGCCGTTTCGCTGTAGACGGTCTGATCGGCGCTGACCGGTACGAATACGCCTGCCCAGGCCAGTTCCGAGCCAGGCTGCGGCCCGCCCAAGGTCAAATGTTCGCCACTGACAGGGTCTTTCGGCCCCTCGTAAAAACGTCTGACAGCAGCCACTTCTTCTGCACTCAGGCAGTTGGCAGTGTCGGCTGCTGTCTTGCATTGCAGTACGGCGGGGTCGAAGTGGCAGATGCGTGGGTCGGATACAAGGCCATCGATTTGCCCGTCCAGCACATCACATTGGGCGAGTACGGCCTTGTGCAGCAATGGCAGTCGGGAAGCGAGGAGAATCGGCTTGCCGTCTGCCCCTCGGTTGGAGCGGGCCATCCAGCCGTGGTACAGCGTTTTCTGTACCTGAAAGTTGAGCGCAGGAGCCCCGGCGATGATGCCGTCGAAATCGTCCGGGTAACGCTGGGCCTCGATCAGGGCCTCGCGGCCGCCGTCCGAGCAGCCACTGAAGTAGGCGTATTCGGCTTTGCGGCCATAAAACGCGGTAATCAGTTTTTTCGACGCCAGCGCGGTGAGGTGCACGCCACGGTGAGCGAAATCGGCGCGTTTCTGCGGATCGTCGCCAAAATGGTTATCTGCCGCCTGATGCCCCATGTCGGTGGAGGCTACTGCAAATGCACCGGTATCAAGCGGCTTACAGCCATCAGCGGCGCGCACGGTCGAGTTTATGTTGCCACACAGCCCACCGCAGCCGACTTGCAGGTAGCGTTGTGCCCAGGTGCCAGTGGGCAGTTCAAGCCTGAAGTTTATCTGCGGTGCCAATCGGCCTTCCACGGCACACACTGCTACATCGTTGCGCATCGACTCACTGGCCGATAGCACGCGACTGCCCTGCCCGCCGATATCATTGAGGTCCACGCCAGTCAGCGCAGAGCACGCGCTGACTGGCTTGACCACCGCAAGCCGGGCAATGTTGTCGGCAGTTGCAGAGGACGGCGTACGAGCCTGGGCTGGCGTCTGAATGATGAGTGAAGTGACCAGCAGCGACAGAGCGCGGACGTACTTCGGCTGGGAGGGTTTCATGAGAACTCCTGTTCATGAAGGATCAAAACCACAGTGCGAGCACCTAAATGACCGCACTGCAGGTAAGGGTAAAACGTTTAAGCCAGGCAATTATTCAAAGGCTAGTAGAAAAAGTCACCCCGGATTCCATCCGCCGCCCATGACCTTGTAGAGCGTTACCCGGTTGCTCTGCTCGGTGAGGCGAAGGGAAATCAGCTCCTGCTCGGCACTGTACAGCGAGCGCTGGGACTCAAGTGCCTCCAGATAACTCTGCGACCCGCCGCGATACAGGGCATCGGCCAGTTCGTAGCTCCTGCGGCTGGCATCGGTATAGGCCTGTTGTGCGGCAACCCGCTCGTCCAGCGTGCTGCGCACCGCCAGCGCATCGGCCACCTCTTTGAAAGCAGTCTGAATCGTCTGCTGATAGGTCTGGATCTGAATCTGGTTTTCGACCTTGGCCGAGTCAAGCGTGGCCCGATTGGACCCGCCATCGAAAATCGGCACGCTGATGCTCGGCGCAAAGCTCCATGCGCCGGTCCCGGACTTGAACAGACCTGACAGGCTCGAACTGGCAGAACCTGCACTGGCGGTCAGGGTGATGCTGGGGAAGAACGCGGCACGCGCTGCGCCAATGTCGATGTTCGCTGCTTTGAGGCTGTGTTCGGCGCTCAGCACATCCGGACGACGTTGCAGCAGGCTGGAGGGCAATTCGTCCGACACCTGCACCAGTTGCGCCACGGATGCCACGTCGGCAGTGGGCAGAAGCTCTTCCGGCAGATCGCTGCCCACCAGCAGACGCAGGGCGTTGCGGTCCTGAAGAATCTGGCTTTTATATTGCGCCACATCGCCCCTCGCCGATTCGACCGTTGTCTGCGCCTGGGCCACTTCCAGCCCGGAAGAACCGCCCAGCGCATGACTGCTTCTGGTCAGGTCGTAGCTTTGCTGCTGGCTGGCCAGCGTATCCTCGGCCAGTTTCAAAAGCTGGTTGTCGGCAGCCAAGGTGAGCCAGCCGGTCGCCACTTCGGCAATCAGGCTGATCTGCGTGCTGCGCCGGGTTTCGGTCAAGGCCAGGTAATCCTCAAGCGCTTCGTCCTGAAGGTTCTGAATGCGCCCGAACACGTCCAGCTCATAGCTGCTCAAACCCAGCTGCGCGCTGTACTCGTGGCTGATCGACGACTTTCCGGTCATCGAGGTCGATGACGATGTGCGTGTATGCGTGCCGCTGCCGCTGGCATCAATGGTCGGCAGGCTCGCTGCACGCTCGATACGGTATTGAGCCTGGGCTTTCTCGACATTCAGGCTGGCCAGGCGCAGATCACGGTTATTCACCAACGCCAGGGTTTGCAGACGTACCAAACGCTTGTCGGTGAAAAAGTTCTGCCAGTCGATATCCGTGGGCACGCTGCCTGACGCAACAGGTTGGCCCGCCGTCGCCGGCAGCCATTGGTTCGATACAGGCGCTTCGGGGCGTTGATAATCCGGAGCCAGGTTGACGCAGCCTGTGAGCAGCGCCGTGACAGCCAGCGAAGGCCAGAAAAGACGCATCATGCTTCACCTGTAGATGTGGATTGGGCAACCGGAGCATTGCCTGCAGAACGACTGAAGCGGCGACGGACTTCGACGAAGAACAGCGGCACCAGAAAAATACCCAGCACGGTGGCGCTGAACATACCGCCCAGCACGCCAGTGCCGATTGCATTGCGCCCAGCCGAGCCTGCGCCGGTGCTGAGGGCCAGCGGCAGCACACCGAACATGAACGCCAGCGAAGTCATCAGAATCGGACGCAGTCGTTGCCGGGCAGCAATGAGGGTGGCTTCATGCAGGCTTTTTCCCTGTTCCTGAAGGTGCTTGGCGAACTCGACGATCAGAATCGCGTTCTTTGCCGCCAGGCCGACGGTGGTCAACAGCCCGACCTGAAAGTACACGTCATTGCTCAAACCGCTGAGCCGCGTCGCCAGCACCGCGCCTACCACGCCCAGAGGCACCACGAGCATGACCGAAAACGGTACTGACCAGCTTTCATACAAGGCCGCCAGGCAGAGGAACACGAACAGCACTGAAACCGCGTAGAGCATGGGCGCCTGAGAGCCGGACAAACGCAGTTGGTAGGACTGTCCGGTCCACTCGTAACCGATGCCTTCGGGAAGCTGCTTGATGATTGCTTCAACAGCATCCATTGCTGTCCCCGAGCTGACACCTGGCGCAGGATCACCCACCACTTCAAGCGACGAATTGCCGTTGTAGCGTTCCAGCAAGGGCGAGCCGTAGCTCCAGCTGCTGCGGGCAAATGAAGAGAACGGGACCATTTCGTCATTGCTGTTGCGCACGAACCAATGGTTCAGATCGGCTGATTGCATGCGCGAAGCAGCCTCGCCCTGCACGTAGACTTTCTTCACTCGGCCCTGATTGAGAAAGTCATTGATGTAGCTGCCGCCCAGCGCAGTCGACAGGGTCGAATTGATGTCGCTGGTAGACAGGCTCAGTGCACCGGCCTTGCGATCATCGATGGTCACTTTTAACTGCGGAGTGTCGTCCAGGCCGTTGCTGCGCACGCCCAGCATGCTCGAGTCCTTTCTCGCCAGCTCGATAAACTGCTCGCGGGCCGCCACCAGTGCCTCATGCCCCACACCGCCGAGGTCCTTGATCTGCACATCAAACCCCGAACTCTGCCCCAGGCCGCGTACCGCAGGCGGCTGCATGACAAACACGCTGGCGTCGCCAATGCTTGCCAGCGCCAGAGTCGCCCGCTGCGCCACCTGCGCGGCACCCTGCCCCTTGCCGGAACGCTCACTCCAGTCCTTGAGCTTGATGAACGCCCTGGCAGTGTTCTGGCTGTTACCGCCCATCCCCAGCCCGGAGATACTGATCAACGCCTCGACTTCCGGCTGTTTGAGCATGTAAGCCTCGAACTGCCTCATCACCGCCTGCGTACGGCTGTCAGTAGCGCCAACCGGCAGCTGGATCTGCGCCATCAGCGCACCCTGGTCCTCATCCGGCAAAAACGACGTGGGCAGGCTGACATAACCCACAGCCATGGCCACCAGCACCAGCACGTACACCAGCAGAGCCCGTCCACGATGTTTGATCACACCGCTAACGCCTCGCTGGTAACGGTCGGCGCTGCGGTCGAAGGTGCGGTTGAACCAGCCGAAAAAGCCGCCCCGTTGTGCATGCAACTGAGCATCCGAGGCTTTGAGCATCGTTGCGCACAACGCTGGCGTCAGGGTCATTGCAACCAGTACAGAGAGCAGCATGGCCGAAACAATGGTTACCGAGAACTGCCGATAGATGATCCCGGTGGAGCCGCTGAAAAAGGCCATCGGGATGAATACGGCGCTCAGCACCAGCGCAATGCCGATCAGCGCACTGGTAATTTCATCCATTGATTTGCGGGTCGCCTCCAGCGGGCTCAGTTGCTCTTCGCCCATCACCCGCTCGACGTTTTCCACCACCACAATCGCATCGTCGACCAGCAGGCCGATGGCAAGGACCATGGCGAACATGGTCAGGGTGTTGATCGAATAGCCGAACAGCGCCAGCACGCCGAACGTGCCCAGCAGCACCACCGGCACGGTAATCGCCGGAATCAGCGTGGCGCGCAGGTTCTGCATGAACAGAAACATGATCAGCACCACCAGTACGATTGCCTCACCCAGCGACTTCACCACCTCTTTGATCGACAGACTCACGAACGGTGTCGTGTCATAGGCAATCACTGTCTTCAGTTGCATCTGCGTGGGGTAGAACGGCTCCAGTTCCTTGAGTTTGGCCTTGATCGCTTCGCCAACGCTCAGCGCGTTTGCGCCTGACGCCAGTTGAATGCCCATTGCCGCCGCTGGCCTGCCATTGAGCGCCGAGTTGATGTCGTAGCTCTCGCTGCCCAGCTCCACTCGCGCCACATCGCGCAGGAGCACGACAGCGCCGTCACTGGAAGATTTGACAACCACGTTCTCGAACTGCTCAGGCGTCTGCAGCTTGCTGCGGGCGCTGATGGTCGCATTCAGTTGCTGCCCGGCCACCGCAGGCAAGGCACCCAACTGTCCTGCCGAAACTTCGGTGTTCTGCGCCTCCAGCGCCGAGCTGATGTCGGAGGGCATCAGTGCGTACTTTTCCAGCCTGGCCGGGTCCAGCCAGATACGCATGGCGTAACCCGAACCCAGGGTCTGCACGTCGCCGACGCCATCTATACGGCTGAGTTGGTCGAGCAGCGTGCTGGAAATGTAATCACCTATCTGCGTACCCGTGACACTTTCGTTATCGGATGCCAGGGCAACCAGCATCAGAAAATCGGAACTGCCCTTGGTCACCGTCAAACCTTCACTCTGCACGCTTTGCGGCAAACGTGATTCAGCCTGTTGCAGCTTGTTCTGCACCTGCATCTGCGCCACATCAGGGTCGGTGCCTGCGGCGAAGGTCAGGTTGATGCTCGCACTGCCCGCAGAGCTGCTGGAGGCGGACATATAAGTCAGCCGGTCCAGCCCCTTCATCTGCTGCTCGATGACCTGGGTAACCGAGTCTTCGACGGTCTTGGCCGATGCGCCAGTGTAGGTGGCGGAGATCTTTACCGTCGGTGGCGCGATATTGGGGTATTGCTCAAGCGGCAGCTGGCTGATGGACAACCCGCCGGCGAACATGATGCAAATGGCAATGACCCAGGCGAAGATGGGACGATCAATGAAGAAACGAGCCATGTTCAGCGCTCCTTCACGTCAGTGGCAGCGACAGTGCCGCTCGGCGATGGCGAATTCGGGCTGTCGGCGTTCTGAACACTGACTTCGGTGCCCACCGGCGTTTTCTGCCCGCCCTCGACCACCACCTGCTCATTGGCCTTGAGCCCGCTGCTCACCCACCACTGGCTGCCCACTGTGCGGTCGACACTGATCACCCGCTGCTCAATCTTGCCGTCGACCACCAGTAACACGGTGGTCTGGCCGCTGGCACTGCGGCTGACGGCCTTTTGCGGAATCAGGATGGCATTTTGATCCTGCGCCTGCTCCAGCACCGCTACCACGTACATGCCCGGCAGCAACAGCCGCTCGGGGTTGGCAAAGCTGGCACGCAGCGTCACGGTGCCGGTGCCTTCATTGACGCTGACGCCACTGAATTGTAGGCGGCCGTCGTGGTTATAAGTGCTGCCGTCATCCAGCTTAAGGGTGATTCGGGCTTGCCCATCGCCGTTGGTTTGCAGCTTGCCACTGGCCAGGTCGCGCTTGAGACGCAGCAACTCGGTGGTGGACTGCGTGACATCGACGTAAATCGGGTCCAGTTGCTGAACCGTGGTCAGCGCCGTGTCCTGCTGGGCCACCACCAATGCACCGGGGGTGACGGTCGAGGTCTCGATACGGCCACTGATGGGCGCGGTAATACGTGTGTAAGCCAGGTTGATGCGCGCGGTCTGCACATCGGCCTCCGCCACTTTTACCTCCGCCGCAGCGGTCAACAGACTGGCCTCGGCGTCTTCTTTATCCTGCTGGCTGATGGCATCTATCTTTGCCAGTCCAATATCTCGCCTGGCGGTCGCCTGCGCCGATTTGAACGTGGCACGGGACTTGGCGAGCGTGGCCTGTGACTCCGCCAGCGCAGCCTGGTAGGTAGCACTGTCGAGCTGATACAAAGGCTGGCCGGCCTTGACGTCTGCCCCCTCGACGAACAGCCGCTGCTGAACGATGCCACTGACCTGCGGCCGTATCTCGGCGACCATGAACGCTTGAGTGCGCCCCGCCAGCTCGGTGGTCAGCGCCTGGCTGCGCGGCTGGACAGTGATGACCGACACGCTTGGTTTTGGCGTAGCGGGCGGCGGATCATCCGCCGAACAACCGCTCAGAAGACTGATAAGGGCTGCGTAGATGACAAAGGTCACCGTCATCAGGTATTTGGCGAAAATCTTGCTCGACATGTTTGCCTCAGGACGTTGTGGCGAAAGCCTGATGTCAGAGTGCGAGGCAAATGTGCAGGAAAATTGAAGATTGCTGAGCCGACTTGAAACTTGCGGTCACGAAGGCCTAAATGGACGCCGTCTTCAGGGAAAACCCGAGCCTTCATGAAATCGAGCATCTCCACCAAATTATTTGTCGCGGTACTGGCCAGCGTGCTGTCAGTGATCCTGATCATGGGTCTGACTGCGAACTGGAGTTTTGCCCGTGGCTTTCTGGGTTATCTCAACGAGCAGGCCATGCAGCGTATGTCGCCGGTCCTGCCGCGGCTGGCCGTGGCCTATGCTCGCGAAGGCAGTTGGGAGTTCATGCGTGACAACAAGGATCGCTGGTTTGAGGTGATGCGCCCGGAGCCCGCGCAGGACTTCGCCATTCCCGGACTGGCCACACCACCCACTTCCGATCTGACTGGTGCAGTGTTTCGAATCGCCCTGCTGGATGCGCAGAAGAACCTGGTAATGGGGTTTCCGGGCGTACATGACGATGAGTTTATGCGCCCGGTGGAAGTCGCCGGCAAAATCGTGGGCTGGCTGGCCGTCACACCCTTTCAGAGCGTCAGTGAAGCGGGTGGTGAGCGCTTTCAGCAGTACCAGTTGCGCGCCAGCCTGGCGATGGGTGTGCTGTCGCTGCTGCTGGCGGTGCTGATTGCCTGGTGGATTGCCCGCACGCTGCTCGACCCGGTCAAGCGTGTGGCCGCTGCAACCCATCGGCTCGCCGCAGGGGAATACAGCAGCCGCGTGGCGGTTTCCTCCAACGACGAGGTAGGCCAGTTGGCTCGCGACTTCAATCAGCTGGCGTACACCCTGGAGCGCAATGAGAAGATGCGCCGCGAATTCATGGCCGATGTCTCCCATGAGCTGCGCACCCCGCTGTCGGTACTGCGTGGCGAACTGGAAGCCATCGAGGATGGCGTGCGCACACTGGATCAGGCGTCGATGAAGTCCCTGCAGGGCGAAGTCGGCATGCTCAGCAAGCTGGTGGATGATCTGTATGAGCTGTCCCTGGCGGATGTGGGCGCCCTGACCTACCGCAAGGTCGACTGTGATCTGGCGGAGCTGCTGACGAATATCACTGAGATGTTCGAGGAGCGTTGCGCCGCGCGTCAATTGAGTTTGCAGCTGGAACTTGCGACTCACCCCTTGTCGGTACACGCAGACCCAGGCCGCCTGCAACAGTTGATCAGCAACCTGCTGGAAAACTCGGTGCGCTACACCGATGCCGGTGGCACGGTGCAGGTTCGCGCAGCCATGCGCGATGATGAAGTGTGTATCGAAGTCATGGATTCCGGCCCCGGCGTCGATCCAGCACAATTGCCCAGGCTGTTCGAACGCTTCTATCGCGGTGAAACATCGCGTAACCGCGCCAGCGGCGGTGCGGGTCTGGGGCTGGCGATCTGTCACAGCATCGCCCTCGCCCACGGCGGCAGCCTCAGCGCCGACCATTCGCCCACAGGCGGCCTCTGGCTGACCCTGTGCCTGCCTGGACGGCTGCGACCATGACCTCTATGACCACCGAAACGCCGATTCTCATTGTCGAAGACGAACCCAAACTGGCATCGCTGATGCGCGACTACCTGATCGCTGCCGGTTATTCGACCCACTGCCTGAGCAACGGTCTGGAGGTAGTGCCAGCAGTCAGAGCCCAGCCGCCGCAACTGATCCTGCTGGATATCATGCTGCCAGGTCGCGATGGCATGGACATCTGCAGGGAGCTGCGCAGTTTCAGCGCCGTGCCCATTGTCATGGTCACCGCGCTGGTCGAGGAAATCGATCGTTTGCTGGGCCTGGACCTCGGTGCGGATGACTACATCTGCAAACCGTTCAGCCCGCGTGAGATGGTAGCCCGCGTCAAGGCAATACTGCGTCGCACTTCCTCAACCGACCCGCACACGCCCAAGGGTTTGCAGGTGGACGAAGCGCATTATCAAGCCTCGTTCAATGGTGTCAGCCTGGACCTGACCCCGGTTGAGCTGCGTCTGTTGGCCACTTTCGCCCGCTCACCGGGCCGGGTCTTTTCCCGAGACCATCTGCTGGACCGGCTCTACTCGGATCATCGCGTAGTAACCGACCGCACGGTGGACAGCCACATCCGCAACCTGCGTCGCAAACTGGAGCAGGCCTGTCCTGGTCAGGACCCGATTCAGTCGCTTTACGGCGTGGGATACAAGCTCGAGCTTTGACCGTCACAGCGCTGAGCACACGTCATCATCCATGCCGTTCCAAGCACCCAACATCGGACGCGGAGCGTCCAGAACGGCATGCGACGCACGATAGTCGGGATTATCGTTCCGCACGCTCCAGCGTGGGA
>NZ_LKEK01000085.1:0-12343 GCF_001466905.1 Pseudomonas sp. ICMP 3272 | reverse complement strand
CCCCCGGATCAGCGCCAGGACTCAGCCGTCACTAACGTCGCACTCTGCGTCGTCAGTGCCATCGTGATAAAAAAGCGCGTCTATAAACACTGAATACGTGCAAGACATAACATCGTGCCGCATCAATGAGGTATGACGCAGAGCGTTCTGCCTTCCCCACTTACCAATACGTCTCCACCGCAACCTGCCCCGGCTTGCGTGACAGGCTCAGGCGCATGTCGCGCTGTTTGAGCAATGCGCGTGTGTCGTCGATCATCTGCGGGTTGCCGCACAGCATTACCCGGGAATGCTCAGGTGTCAGTGCGATGCCTGCCGCGCGCTCAAGCTCGCCGTTTTCAATCAACTGCGTAATGCGGCCACTTAATGCGCCCGGATGCTGTTCGCGGGTCACAGTCGGTAGGAACAGGAACTTGTCTGCGTATTCCGCCAGGTATTCACGCTGCATCAGTTCGCCAATCAACTGCTGATAGGCCAGTTCGCGGGACTCACGAACGCTGTACACCAGAATCACCCGTTCGAACTTCTCCCAGACCTCGAAATCCTGAAGGATCGACAGAAACGGCGCGACACCCGTACCGGTGGATAACAGCCAGAGGTCGCGGCCATCGACAAAACGGTCCAGGGTCAGATAGCCAAACGCGAGTTTTTCCACCATCAATTCGTCGCCTTCGCGCAGACGGCTCAGTTCGCTGGTGAATTCGCCATCCGGCACCACGATGGAAAAGAACTCCAGAAACTCGTCGTGCGGTGACGACACCATCGAGTAGGCACGCCATACCGTGGTGCCGTCTGCCTTGGTCACACCGAGGCGCGCAAACTGTCCTGCCCGAAAGCGAAAACCAGGGTCGCGCGTGGTGCGCAGGGTGAACAGGTTGCTGGTCAGCGGCGTGACACGCTGCAGTGTCTGTCGGGTGAATTTGTCGTCACTGACGGTCATGGTGTGCTTTGAACTCCTGAATATGAAAAGCAGAACCCAGTGTCCCGCAAAGCGGGCCCGATAAACACCGGCTGTTTGTGGTGAATTACCCGGTCAGCCACCCTGCGGCTTAGAGTATTTGGTTCTTGAGTCAGCCAATGCCCGACCGAACCTCTACAGGGCAAATTGCCGCGACCTCTCTTGCACAGGGGTTCCAGCCAAAAGGCCGATAACACGCTGCCAAATGCCATCAGCCCATCCGTCCGGGTAATGTGCGCAGGCGCAGTTTGCGGTGTTTTTGTTCCTAGACTGGATAAACGAACAGCAAGGTCTGGACACGTACTGCAAGGAGGCTACATGAACACAATGGAAATAAAATTTTCACAGCCCTCGCCAGCAAAAAACCTGACTCAGAGAGAAATCGAAGTCCTCAAGTGGTCCGCCGAAGGCAAGACAGCTGGCGATATCGCAATGATTCTCTGCCTGAAGGAGCGCACCATCCACTTTCACATTGCCAGCGCCATTCAGAAAATGGGCGTTTGCAACAAGACGGCTGCTGCCGTACAGGCCGCACTGAGCGGGATGTTCTGATAAAGCCGGCAGCCGCGCCGCAATCAAACAGGTATCAAAACGAAAAAATACGTAAAATCGTCTGTCTCGGCGAGCCCACCTGTCTTCGGGCTCACCGGCACACTTTCGATTGCACAGAGTTCTCCCGCCAATGCCCCTGCTCATCAGTCCTTTCGCTGAACTTGATCTCATTCGCCAACCCGAGCAACAGGATGAGCCGCTGCAGGCATTCGATGCTGCTGACGAGTACCTGCTCAATCATGTTGCAGAAACCGGGCTGAGCCTGCAAAGCCGGGTGCTGGTGCTCAATGACAGTTTCGGCGCGCTGGCGGCGAGTCTGGCGTCTCATGCCACAGTGGTCAGCAGCACCGACTCTTTCCTGGCTGCACAAGGCCTGGAAAAGAACCTGGCACGCAACGGCATGAGCTATGACGCCGTACCGCACATCCCGGCCAGCGAGCCCTTGAACGGGCCGTTCGACTGGGTGCTGATCCGGGTGCCGAAGACTCTGGCGCTGCTCGAAGAGCAACTGATACGCCTGCAGGGTCAACTGGCACCGGGTGCTCGCGTTGTCGCTGCAGCCATGGTCAAGCATTTGCCACGTTCGGCTGGCGACCTGCTGGAGGAGTACGTAGGGCCGGTGCAGGCCTCACTGGCGGTGAAAAAAGCCCGGCTGCTGTTCGCTACGCCACAGCCCATGGAAGTGCGGACTTCGCCCTACCCGACCCGTTACCGTCTCGACGAGCCGGCCATCGAACTGCTCAACCACGCCAATGTGTTCTGCCGCGACGGGCTGGACATCGGTACCCGGGCATTCCTGCCTTATCTGCCGAAAAACCTCGGCACCGCAAGGGTCGCCGACCTGGGATGCGGCAACGGCGTGCTGGCCATTGCAAGCGCGCTGGACAACCCGCAGGCGCACTACACGCTGGTCGACGAGTCGTTCATGGCCGTGCAATCGGCAGCCGAGAACTGGCGCGCAACGCTGGGCGAACGTGCGGTGGAAGTTCGGGCAGCCGACGGGCTGGACACTCAGGAACCTGACTCGCTGGATGTGGTGCTGTGCAACCCACCCTTCCATCAGCAACAGGTGGTGGGAGATTTTCTTGCCTGGCGCATGTTCCTCCAGGCGCGTGCCGCACTGGTGACCGGCGGCGCGCTGTATATCGTCGGCAATCGTCACCTGGGGTATCACACCAAGCTGTCACGCCTGTTCCGCGGCGTCGAGCAAGTGGCGGCCACGCCGAAATTCGTCATTCTGAAAGCACGCAAGTAATACCGCGCAAAAAAAGACCCTCTTGCCAGCGGGTGGCAAGAGGGTCGCAAAACGTGTCCGCAGACACGAACGGGAATTCGGAATCAGTGTGTCGTCAGGCCCGCTGCGCTCATGAACATGCGCATCAGGCTGGCTACGATGAACAGCGCAAATACGCTGCCCGCCCAGATCCCGACCAGCCAGGCCAGTCGTTGCCAGAGCGGCTTGCTCAGCGCCGGATCAGGATCGTGCATGGAATTTTTACCAGACATCGTCAATCTCCTCGGTTCGAACTAGTGATAACCGTCTGCAGCCGTCACCTTGCCGCGGAATACGTAGTAGCTCCAGAAGGTGTAGCCCAGGATGAACGGAATGATGAACAGCGTGCCGACCAGCATGAAGCCCTGGCTCTGCGGCGGCGCGGCGGCTGCCCAGATCGTTACCGAAGGCGGAATGATGTTTGGCCACAGGCTGATGCCCAGCCCGCTGTAACCCAGGAATATCAGCAACAGGGTCAGCAGGAACGGCGTGTAGTGGGCATTGCGGGCGACTGCCTTGAACAGACCGTACATAGTCACCAGCACCAGCACCGGCACGGGCATGAACCACAGCAGATTGGGCATGCTGAACCAGCGATGGGCAATGTCCGCATGGGCCAGCGGCGTCCACAGGCTGACCACCGCCATGACCGCGAGCACGGCCAGTGCCAGAGGGCGGGCCAGATCATGCATCGCCTTCTGCAGCGAACCTTCGGTTTTCATGATCAGCCAGGTACAGCCCAGCAGTGCATAGGCGACGATCAGGGCCAGGCCGCAGAACATCGGAAACGGCGAGAGCCAGTCCAGTGAACCGCCTGCGAACTGGCGATTGACCACCGGAATGCCTTCAATGTAGGCGCCCAGCGCAACGCCCTGAAAGAAAGTTGCAGCCAGCGAACCGCCAATGAACGCCTTGTCCCAGAGGTGGCGTTTCTGTTCGGTCGCCTTGAAGCGAAACTCGAACGCCACGCCGCGAAAGATCAGGCCCATGAGCATGAACATCAGCGGCAGGTACAGCGCAGACAAGACCACCGAGTAGGCCAGCGGGAATGCACCGAACAGTGCCGCACCGCCCAGCACCAGCCAGGTCTCGTTGCCATCCCAGACCGGCGCGACGGTATTCATCATCACGTCACGGTCGGAACTGTCTTTCATGAACGGGAAGAGAATCCCGATGCCCAGATCGAAGCCGTCCATCACCACGTACATCATGATGCCGAAGACGATGATGATGGCCCAGATCAGCGGAAGATCGATACCCATGGCTTAAATCCCCTTGCCGAGACGGTCAGGATGGTCGCCATCTTCTTCGCCTTCAACAGCGGCGGAGAGCGGACGGGCCGGAGTGCGTTGCTGGCCGGGACCACCGTGAGGCACATGTTCGACATAGGCTTTTGGCCCCTTGCGAACCAGACGCATCATGTAGCCAAGACCTGCACCGAACAGCACGAAATACACGACCACGAACAGCACCAGAGTGATGCTCATCTGCGCCACGCTGTGGCCGGACGATGCATCGGCGGTGCGCAGCAAGCCATACACGACCCACGGCTGACGGCCTATCTCGGTGGTGAACCAGCCGGCGAGAATCGCGATCAGGCCAGACGGCCCCATCCACAGCGCCAGGTACAGGAATGGACGCGAGTTATACAGCGTGCCGCGCTTGCGCAGCCAGAGGCTCCACAGGCCGGTGAAGATCATCAGCATGCCGAGGGCGACCATGACCCGGAACGACCAGAACACGATTGTCGAATTAGGCCGATCCTCAGGCTTGAACTCCTTGAGCGCCGGCACCTGCTTGTCGAGACTGTGAGTCAGGATCAGGCTGCCCAGGTACGGAATTTCCACCGCGAACTTGGTACGCTCTTCCTTCATGTCGGGAATGCCGAACAGGATCAGCGGGGTCGGTTCATCACCGACGTTTTCCCAGTGGCCTTCAATGGCGGCGATTTTCGCCGGCTGATGCTTGAGCGTGTTCAGACCGTGGAAGTCGCCGACCACTGCCTGAATCGGCGCAACCAGCAACGCCATCCACATGGCCATCGAAAGCATCTTGCGCACGGCGGGTGTATCGCGACCGCGCAACAGGTGCCAGGCAGCCGACGAGCCGACGAAGAACGCAGTTGCCACGAACGCGGCGATGGCCATGTGCGTCAGGCGGTACGGGAACGACGGGTTAAAGACCACCGCGAACCAGTCGGTCGGAATGACACGGCCGTCGATGATCTCGAAACCTTGCGGCGTCTGCATCCAGCTGTTGGACGACAAAATCCAGAACGTGGAAATCAGCGTGCCAATGGCAACCATCACCGTGGAAAAGAAGTGCAGCTTACGGCCGACACGGTTCCAGCCGAACAGCATGACGCCGAGGAAACCCGCTTCCAGGAAGAAGGCGGTCAGTACCTCGTAGGTCAGCAACGGGCCGGTAACAGCACCTGCAAAGTCAGAGAAGCGGCTCCAGTTGGTGCCGAATTGATAGGCCATGACCAGTCCGGAGACCACGCCCATGCCGAAGTTGACGGCAAAGATCTTCGACCAGAAGTGGTACAGGTCACGGTAGACGTCATCGCGGGTCTTCAGCCACAGACCTTCGAGCACAGCCAGGTAGCTTGCCAGACCAATAGTGATGGCAGGAAACAGGATGTGAAACGAAATGGTGAATGCGAACTGAATTCGGGCGAGATCTATAGCCTCTAAACCGAACATAATATGTTCCTCTCTCAGATGAAACTTGTTGCCGGCTGTGAGCCAACAACGATTGCTCCCACGGTAATGAGTGCTTATGTTTCTTTATTCTGGCGTTTCCAATGGCGAAAACGCTGGCCGAAGCACTGATCACTGCTTGAACGCAATGATGCAGATCAATCGACCATGAAAGAGTAGTCCTGTTCAGCCGCTTGAGCCGTGTGGTCTATTGTCGCGTGGCGAGTTGTCTCACCGGTAGAGCACTTGCAGACGCCCATCGTTCCTCACGCTCTAGCGTGAGAATGCCGTTCGTGACGCTCCGCGTCACACCTGCGCCGCCCCACCTGCGCAAGAGGACGCAGAGCGTCCAGAACCGCATGCCAACGCAGAGCGTTGGCACGATAAGCAGTTGGATTTGCGCGCGCGGTTACAACAACTTGTCCAGCGTGATCGGAAACTCGCGTATCCGCTTGCCGGTGGCGTGGTAGATCGCGTTGGCAATCGCTGCCGGTACGCCCACAATGCCGATCTCGCCGACGCCTTTGGAACCCAGCGCGTTGACGATCTCGTCGTGTTCTTCGACAAAAAGCACGTCAATGTCGCCGATATCAGCATTAACCGGAATATGGTACTCGGCCAGGCTGTGGTTCATCGGGCGACCCAGAGTGTGATCGAGCATCGCCTCTTCCTGAAGCGCCATGCCCATGCCCCAGACAACACCGCCCAGAATCTGGCTGCGCGCCATCTTCGGGTTCACTACCCGCCCGGCTGCCACTGCACTGACCACGCGATTGACCTTGATTGTGCCCAGGTCCTCGTCGACCAGCACTTCGACGAATACCGCCGAGTGCGTCGCCGCTGCGTAGGCTTCACGCTTCTTGTCCGGCTCGGCGTCTACCTGCACCTCAATCACGCCGCTGGCCTGAGAAGCCGCCAGTTCTGCCATCGACAGCACTTGATCGCCAAGGTACAGCTTGCCTGATTCAAAGCGAGCTTCATCCGGCGTAACAGACGTAAACTGCGGATGCAGCCCTTTGGCCACTTCCAGCACCTGACGCTGCAAGGCCTGACACGCCTGCTGCACCGCTGTACCCACTGAAGACACGGTAAACGAGCCACCCTGCAAAGGCGCGGTCGGCAACGAAGAGTCGCCCAACAGAAAGGTGACATTCTCCACATCGATGCCCGAAGCCTCAGCAGCGATCTGCGTCATCACGGTGTACGTCCCCGTGCCGATGTCGGTCGTGGCACTGCTGACCACCAAAGTGCCATCCGCCTCAAGATGCGCCTTGGCGCTGGCTTTCATCTGCATGGCTTCCCAGACACCGCCCGCCATGCCCCAACCGACGAGTTGGCGACCTTGACGCATGCTGCGCGGCTCGGGGTTGCGACTTTCCCAACCAAAACGCTCGGCACCCTGGCGATAGCACTCACGCAATTCTTTGCTGGAGTAAGGCTTGTCTTCATTACCGTTGCGTTCGGCGTAATTGGTCAGGCGCAGACGCACCGGGTCGATGGCCAGCGCACAGGCCAGCTCGTCCATGGCGCACTCCAGACCGATCATGCCCAATGCAGCACCCGGTGCACGCATATCCAACGGCGTGAACACGTCGAGCGGCACCAGTTTGTAAGTCAGTTGCACGTTATCGCAGTGATAGAGCATGCCGCTCCACTCAACAACATGCTCGCTGAAGTCCTCGAAACGCGAAGTCTGGCCGATGGCTTCATGCCCAATGGCCAACAGACGACCGTTGGCAGCCGCCCCCAGACGCAAGCGCTGCACGGTGCGCGGGCGATAGCCGAAGGTGAACATCTGTTGTCGAGTCAGCGTCAGGCGCACCGAGCGCTTCAGATGCAACGCCGCCATCACCGCCAATGGCAGCTGATATTGCGGACGCAGGCCTGAACCGAAGGCACCGCCGACAAAGGCTGCCAGCACGCGGATCTTGTCCTTTTCCAGACCGAAGACCTTGTGCAGGTAGTCCTGACAGTTCTGCGTACCCTGGGTCTTGTCGTGAATCTGCAAGCTGCCGTCGGCCTGATACAGGACTGTCGACGCGTGCGGCTCCATCGGGTTGTGGTATTCGCTGGGCGTGCTGTACGTCACGTCAACGCTAAGCGCAGAACCGGCCAGCTCACCCTCAAAGTTGCCACGCGGCGGCGGCAATTCGGCAGGCGCGTCATAGGCGGTGTCGAGCATGGCCTGCAGATCGGTCTGGTGCTCCTGCTGCTCGTATTCGATACGCACCAGCGAACCGGAATGTCGCGCCAGCTCCAGCGTATCGGCGACGACCAGCGCCAGTGGCTGGCCGCTGTACATCACGTTGTCGTTGTAAAAAGGACGAAACGGCGAACCGTCAGCCGAATCGGCGTCCTCATAGTTTTCGTCGTAACTGGCCAGCCACGGTCGATTGGTATGATCGATAACAGCGACCACACCCGGAACCTTCATTGCCTCGCTCGTATCGATGCTGGCGACGCGCCCGTTGGCGATGGTGCTGGAGACCACGCTGGCGTACAGCAGCCCTTCTTCAGGGTACTCACCGGCGTAGCGCGCGCCACCGGTCACTTTCAGTCGGCCGTCGACGCGGTCCACCGGCTTGCCCATTGGCGAAAATGGCTGGTTCATTGGGCGCTCCCTCCTGTTGCTGCGTCGCTCAAGGCGCGAATGATCGCGCGGCGCGCCAGCCTGACTTTGAAACCGTTATGTTCAAGAGGCTGCGCGTGCTCAAGCATGGCGTCTGCGGCAGCGGCGATGTTCTCGCGGGTGACCGGCTTGCCGATCAGCAGCGCTTCGACCGCCTTGTCGCGCCATGGCTTGTGCGCGACACCGCCCAAAGCCAGACGCACGTCGCGTACCACGTCACCGTCCAGATCGATGGCAGCAGCGACCGATACCAGGGCAAACGCATAGGACGCACGGTCACGAATCTTCAGATAAGCGTTGTGACTGGCAAAGCCCTGTGCAGGCAGCTCGACCGCGATGATCAACTCATCATCGGCCAATTGATTATCGCGTTGCGGCGCATCACCCGGCAGGCGGTGGAAATCCGCGAACTCTATGGTGCGACGACCGGCACGTCCTTCGACGTGCACCACAGCCTCCAGCGCAGCGAGGGCCACACACATATCGGATGGATGCGTGGCGACACAATCGTCACTGGCGCCGAGGATCGCGTGAATGCGGTTCAGACCTTCACGCGCCGGGCAGCCACTACCCGGCTCACGCTTGTTGCACGGCACACCGGTGTCATAAAAGTAATAGCAACGGGTGCGTTGCAGCAGGTTGCCGCCAGTGCTGGCCATATTGCGCAACTGTGGCGAGGCACCGGCCAGTACGGCTTTGCTCAGCAACGGGTACCGTGCTTCGATCAACGGGTGATACGCCAGGTCGGCGTTGCTGACCAACGCACCGATCATCAGACCGCCCGAGGCGGTTTCAGTGACATCCCTTAAAGGCAGGCCGGTGATGTCGATCAGGTGCTCGGGCGTCGCGACGTTTTCTTTCATCAGGTCGAGCAGGTTGGTGCCACCCGCAATGAAGCGCGTGGCAGGCCCGCTCAGGTTGACGGCTGCGCTGACGTCGGTCGGCTTGCTGTAGGTAAACGGATTCATGCGTTCACCTCCGTTTTGGGCACCGCATTGTGAAACTGCGGCAAGGCCTCTTCGACAGCGGCAAGAATGTTGCTGTATGCGCCGCAGCGGCACAGGTTACCGCTCATCAGTTCCTGAATCTCGGCACGCGTGCTGGCGCGACCTTCATTGGCAAGCCCGACAGCCGAGCAGATCTGCCCGGGCGTGCAGTAGCCGCACTGGAACGCATCGTTCTTGATGAACGCCTGCTGCATGGGGTGCAACTGGTCGCCATCAGCCAGGCCTTCAATGGTGGTCAGCTCGGCACCGTCGCACATGATCGCCAGCGTCAGGCAGGCATTGATGCGCGTACCATCACGCAGTACGGTGCATGCACCACACTGGCCGTGGTCGCAGCCTTTCTTGGTGCCGACCAGGTCAAGCTGATCACGCAGCAGGTCCAGCAGGGTGGTCCAGGGCAGCACGTCCAGCTGGCGCTGCTGCCCGTTCAGGGTAAGAGAGATCGCGTGGGTCGCGAAATCCTTCGGGTTCGGGGTCGTTGCACTCATGGAAACCTCACGGTAGGCGGTCGCTTAGCGCACTTTTTATGCGTCTTAAGGGGTGGGACTTCGCGAGGTTTGCAACGTTCAGGCTTTCTTGATGAGCGTACTTGTTATCGAAAGGCAGTCATCCACAGGCAGCCATCCCGCCAAGCTGCTGGTATGATGCGCGGCTTTTTCCGACCCGCAAAAATCAAACGGGCTGCCCTGCAGTCTGTGCATTGCTGCTGGAGTCGATCATTCACGACGCGCGCCGCGTCACGGAGAGCCAGACATGCTGGAAAGGCTGTTTCAACTCAAGGCACACAACACCAACGTGCGGACCGAGATTCTTGCGGGCGTCACGACTTTCCTGGCGATGGCTTACATCCTGTTCGTCAACCCGAGCATCCTCGGCGAAACCGGCATGGACAAAGGCGCGGTATTCGTCGCCACCTGTCTGGCAGCCGCCATCGGCTCGACGGTGATGGGGCTGATCGCCAACTACCCTATCGCCCTCGCTCCGGGCATGGGCCTGAACGCCTTCTTTACCTACACCGTGGTCCTGCACATGGGCCACACTTGGCAGGTCGCGCTGGGTGCAGTGTTCATCTCGGCGGTGATGTTCTTCATTCTGTCGATCTTTCGCATCCGTGAATGGATCATCAACAGCATTCCCCTGCCCCTGCGTTCAGCCATTGCCGCCGGTATCGGCCTGTTTCTGGCGCTGATCGCCCTGCACAACGCCGGAATCGTGGTCAGTAACCCGGCCACCATGGTCGGCATGGGCGATCTCAAACAGCCAGCCCCCGTACTTGCGACGCTGGGCTTCTTTTTGATCGTGGCCCTGGATTACCTCAAAGTGCGCGGCGCCGTGCTGATCGGCATCCTCGCGGTCACCCTGGTGTCCATCGCCCTGGGCTTCTCGCCGTTTGGCGGTGTGGTGTCGATGCCGCCTTCGCTGGCACCCACCTTCATGCAACTGGACATCATGGGCGCGCTGGACGTTGGTCTGGTGAGCATCATCTTCGCCTTCCTGTTCGTCGATATCTTCGATAACTCCGGCACCCTGATCGGCGTGGCCAAACGCGCCGGGCTGATGGGCAAGGACGGGCACATGCCGAAAATGGGCCGTGCGCTGATCGCCGACAGTACTGCCGCGATGGCCGGTTCCCTGCTGGGCACCTCGACCACCACCAGCTACATCGAATCGGCTGCGGGCGTCAGCGCCGGTGGGCGCACCGGTCTTACCGCCGTGGTGGTCGCCGTGCTGTTCCTGCTGGCGCTGTTCTTCGCCCCGCTGGCCGGTAGCGTACCCGCCTTCGCGACCGCACCGGCGCTGCTGTTCGTCGCCGTGTTGATGGCGTCCGGCATGGCTGAAATCGACTGGGACGACATCACCGTCGCAGCGCCGGTGGTGATCACTGCCCTGGCGATGCCGTTCACCTACTCCATTGCCAACGGCATTGCCTTTGGCTTCATTTCCTGGACAGCGATCAAGCTGTTGTCGGGACGCTGGCGCGAGCTGAATTCCGCGCTGGTGATCCTGTCTGTCCTGTTCGTGATCAAGCTGGGCTGGTTCAACGCATGAGTGTTCCTTTCGACCCTGCGAGCTACGACCGTCAGCTCGAAGAAAAAACCGTCCGCCTGCGCGAATTGCTGGCCCCGTTCGATGCGCCCGAGCCGCAGGTGTTTGATTCACCGCGCGAGCATTACCGGCTGCGCGCCGAATTTCGCCTATGGCGCGAAGACCAAAAGCGTTATTACGCGATGTTCGCGCCGGGCGATAACCGAACGCCGATTCTGCTGGAAGGCCTGCCGATCGCCAGCGAGCGCATCAACGCGCTGATGCCGGTGCTGCGCGAGCGCTGGGAAGCCAGCCCGACGTTGAATCACAAGCTGTTTCAGGTGGACTTCCTGACCACGCTGGCGGGTGATGCGATGATCACCATGTGCTATCACCGCCCGCTGGACGCTGAATGGCAAGCCGCTGCCGAGCAATTGGCGGCTGAGCTGAACGTGAGCCTGATCGGTCGTTCCAAGGGCCAGAAGCTGATCATCGGCCAGGATTACGTGACCGAGAAGCTCGACGTGGCCGGCCGCACCTTCAGCTACCGGCAACCGGAAGGCGCGTTCACCCAGCCCAACGGCACGGTGAACGGCAAGATGCTCAACTGGGCCTTTGAAGCGCTGGGCGAGCGGCATGACGACCTGCTGGAGCTGTATTGCGGCAATGGCAACTTCACCCTGCCGCTGGCCACCCGCGTGCGCAAGGTGCTGGCGACCGAAATCAGCAAGACCTCGGTCAACGCGGCGCTGAGCAACCTGGATGACAACGGCGTGGACAACGTCACGCTGGTGCGTTTGTCGGCTGAAGAGCTGACCGAGGCGCTGAACGAAGTGCGCCCGTTCCGCCGTCTGCACGGCGTGGACCTGAAGAGCTACGACTTCGGCAGCGTCTTCGTCGACCCGCCACGCGCCGGCATGGACCCGGACACCTGCGAACTGACCCGCCGCTTCGAACGCATTCTGTACATCTCCTGCAACCCGGAAACCCTGGCCGCCAACATCGCCCAGTTGCACGACACCCACCGGGTCGAGCGCTGCGCCCTGTTCGACCAGTTTCCATACACCCACCACATGGAATCAGGTGTACTGCTGGTTCGCCGTTGAGGCTCCCCGGACTCAACTATCGTGCGACGCTCTGCGTCCTATCCTGAACATGCGGCGCGGCGCAGATCTGTGACGCGGAGCGTCACCCACGGCA